>CANAQC010000001.1 GCA_947363765.1 uncultured Clostridium sp.
CTCAAAGTATATATTTTTCAAAAAAGTGTGACATATGATTGACTAACCTTCAAAAAGCAATTTTTGATAGATAATAGATACTTGATTTTTTTGAAAAAAGTGATACAATTATAAAAGTTATAATATTAAAGGGGGAAATAATTATGGAAGCAAAAATAGTAGGAGACATGTTACCAGCAGTAGTTTGTAAGTTAAAAAAGGGAGAATCTGTTATTACAGAAAACGGTGGAATGAGTTGGATGGATGATGGAATTCAAATGAAGACAACAACTAATGGTGGAATAATGAAAGGAATTGGAAGAGCATTTGCAGGAGAATCAATTTTTATGAATATGTATACATCAGATAAAGACGATTCAGAAATTGCATTTTCGTCTTCTTTTCCAGGACAAATTCTAGAATTTGATTTAAAAGAAGGAGAAACAATTATTGCACAAAAAAGAGCTTTTTTATGTTCTGAAACAACAGTAGATATAAAAATGCAATTTAGAAAAAAATTAGGTGCAGGTTTTTTTGGTGGAGAAGGGTTTATTATGCAAAAAATAACAGGACCTGGTAAAGTATATTTAGAAATTGATGGAAATGTTATAAAAAGAGAATTATCTGAAGGAGAAAAAATAAAAGTAGACAATGGATATGTTGCAGCTATGACACAAGATGTAAAATTAGATATAGAAACAGTAAAAGGAGTTAAAAACATTCTTTTTGGTGGAGAAGGTCTATTTGTTACAACATTAAAGGGACCAGGAACAGTATATCTACAAACAATGCCAGTTTCAAAACTTGCAAGTTTATTATATTTAGGAAATGCAAAATAACAAAAAAATAACAAATATATAAGAAATTATTTCCATTGATTTTTACCTCTTATCTTAATATAATCAAGATAAGAGGTGATTTTATTTTGAGAATTATAAAATGTAATGGAGAAAAACTTTTATTAAAAGAATTGAAAGGATGTTTTAATTTTTTTAATAAAGAAATTAATTTAGATAAACAAACAAGAGGATATGGACTAATTAGAGATAAATCTGTAATTCATAAAGATATTGCAAGTGTAGCATCAGTTGGGTATGGTTTTAGTTCTTTAATAGTTGGTGTAGAACATAAATGGATATCCTATGAAAGTGCATATGAAAGAGCAAATAAAACATTAGATACATTTTTATACAATGTAGAAAATATACATGGATTTTTTTATCACTTTATAAATATGAGAACAGCAAAAAGAGAATGGAATTGTGAATTGTCTATAATTGATACAGCAATATTCATTTGTGGAGCATTAACTATAGGAGAATATTTTGGTGGTGAAATAAAGCAAAAAGCGGAACAGTTATATAACCAAATTGATTGGGAATGGTATAGAAATAAGGATACAAATCAATTTTATATGGGATATACAAAGGAAAAAGGTTTTTGGGGTAGTTGGGATATGTATGCAGAGCAATTAATGGTTTATGTTCTATCAGTAGCTTCAAAAACTTATCCTGTATCTACTTCAATATATCAAGCTTTTGAAAAAAGAAAAGCAGACTATAAGCAAATAAAAGATATTATTGCTACTTATTGTGGAACTCTGTTTACATATCAATTTTCACATGCATGGATTAATTTTCAGAATTTGAAAGATAATGAAGGAATTGATTGGTTTGAAAATTCTATTAAAGCAACAAAGGCGAATCGCTTCTATTGTATAGATAAAAAAGAAATATATCCTACATATAATGAAAATTCATGGGGATTAACATCTTGCGTTGGTCCAAATGGATATAAAGCATATGGTGCACAACCTTGTTTTATGAACATAGAAATGGAAAATGATGGGACAGTAGCACCATGTGGTGCAGTTCGGTTCAATTGTATTTACACCAAAAGAATCTATAAAAGCAATGGAATATTTTTATAATACATATCCAAAATTATGGTCAAAATATGGATTTCGTGATGGATTTAATAAAAAAAGTAAAAAAGAAGTATGGTATTCAAAAGAATGTATTGGAATTGATAAGGGAATATCATTAATGATGATAGAAAATTACTTAACAGGTGTATTATGGAAAAATACAATGAACAACAAATATATACAAAAAGGATTAGAATTATTAAAAATACAACAAAAAGAAAAAGTATATTTATAAAGAGTAAATAATTAATATAAAAAAGGTATAAATATTTATACCTTTTTTTATATTAATTATTGCATAACAGAAATACTTATTATAGAATATACATATAATACAAAAGTAAAAGGAGAAAATAAGACATGGCAAATATTAAATTGGATTTTGAATATACTGGTATTTCAATAGAAGATATAATGGAATATAAAAATGATGTAAAAAATATTCATAAAGAATTACATCAAAATAAAAATGATGAAAATGATTTTTTAGGATGGTTAGATCTTCCAACAAATTATGATAAGGAAGAATTTAACAAAATAAAGAAAACTGCAAAAAAAATCCAAAATGATTCAGAAATACTCTTATGTATAGGAATTGGAGGTTCGTATTTAGGGACAAGAGCTATTATTGAAGCATTAACACATACATTTTATGATTATAAAACAAAAAAGAACACTCAAGTTTTATATGTTGGAAACAATTTAAGTCCTAACTATATAAATGATATAATAGATGTTATTGGAGAAAAGCAAGTATCTATAAATGTTATTTCTAAATCAGGAACGACAACAGAACCTGCTATTGCATTTAGAATTTTTAGAGAATTTTTAGAAAGTAAATATGGAGTAGAAGAAGCAAGAAAAAGAATATATGTAACAACAGATAAAGAAAAAGGAGCATTAAAAACTCTTGCTAAAGAAGAAGGATATGAATCTTTTGTAATTCCTAATAATATTGGAGGAAGATATTCTGTATTGACAGCAGTAGGATTATTGCCAATTGCAGTAGCTGGAATTGATATTGATAAATTAATGGCAGGAGCAAAAATTGCACAAGAAAAATATTCAGATGATAATGTGAAATATAATGAATGCTACAAATATGCAGTTATAAGAAATATGTTATATAAAAGAGGAAAAAATATTGAAATTTTAGCCAATTATGAACCAAAACTGCACTATTTTATAGAATGGTGGAAGCAGTTATATGGAGAAAGTGAAGGTAAAGAAAAAAAAGGAATTTTTCCAGCTGGTGTAGACTTTACTACAGACTTACATTCTATGGGACAATATATTCAACAAGGTAGGAGAAATTTATTTGAAACTATTCTTACCATTGATCAACCTAATAGTGATATTACTATTAAGGCAGATGAAGATAATTTAGATGGGATGAACTTTGTTGCAGGAAAAACATTAGATTTTGTTAATAAAAAAGCAATGGAAGGAACTATACAAGCACATGTATCAGGAGATGTTCCGAATATTGTAGTTCATTTAGAGAAATTAGATGAAGAAACCATAGGTGGTTTAATTTATTTCTTTGAACTTAGTTGTGCAGTTTCAGGTAAAATTTTAGGTATTAATCCATTTAATCAACCAGGTGTTGAAGAATATAAAAAAAATATGTTTAAACTTTTGGGAAAACCAGGTTATGAAAATAAATAGAAAGAAGGAAAAAATATGAAAATTTATGATAAAGAAATGTATCAAAAAGAACAATGGATTAAAAGTGTTATCCTTGTTATTGGGATTTTTATATTAGGATTCATAGTAGGATATTTTGTGCATAACTTTGAAAAGCAAGAACAAATTTCAACATTACAAAAACAAGTAAACACATTGCAAAAAGAAGTAAATAGCTTATAGCAAGAGATTGACAAAACGAATTTAAAGTAGTAATATAATAATATAGTAAAAAAACAAAAGTGAGACAAAGTAAAAACGAGGTTTCTATAAAGAGAGTAACTAGTCATAGGCTGAGAACTAGTACAAGAAAACAGTTTTGAAAAACTACCTCATTTAAGTTTCTAGAAAAACTAGACGGTGATTACGTTATAATCTTAAAATGAAGTTAAAAATAGGGTGGAACCGTGTAATATGCACCCCTAGGTATAAATACAAAAATGCCTAGGAGTGTTTTTGTATATAAAGGAGGAAAAGATATATGATTAAAATTGTTTTAAAAGATGGTTCTATAAAAGAAGTAGAACAAGGAATTTCTGTTTTAGAACTTGCAAGAAATATTAGTGAAGGATTAGCGAAAATAGCCACATCAGCTATAGTAGATGGAAAAGTAAGGGATTTAAGGTATATTTTAGAAGAAGATGCAAAGGTAGACATTTTAACTTTTGATGATGAAGAAGGAAAAAAAGCATATTGGCATACAACTACACATATTATGGCACAAGCAGTAAAAAGATTATTTCCTAATACTAAATTAGGAATAGGACCAGCAATAGAAAATGGATTTTATTATGATTTTAAAGTAGACAAACCATTTGATGAAGATGATATTAAAAGAATTGAAGAAGAAGCAAATAAAATTATTAAAGAAAATTTAGAAATAAATAGATTTACATTATCAAGACAAGAAGCAATTAAAAAAATGAAGGAATTAAAAGAAGATTATAAAGTACAATTAATAGAAGAATTACCAGATAATGAAGAAATTTCTTTTTATAAACAAGGGGAATATATAGACCTTTGTGCTGGACCACATTTACAAAGTACAGGGAAAATTAAAAAAATCAAAATATTGTCAACATCAGCAGCATATTGGAAAGGAGATCAAGAAAATGATAGTATGCAAAGGATATATGGAATTTCTTTTCCAAAAACAAGTATGTTAGAAGAATATTTAAACATGATAGAAGAAGCCAAAAAAAGAGATCATAGAAAACTAGGCAAAGAATTAGACTTATTTTTCTTTGATGAAACAGCTCCAGGAATGGCATATTGGATGCCAAAAGGCTTAAAAATGATGAATATTTTAATTGATTTTTGGAGAAAAGAACATGAAAAAAGAGGATATATGGAATTCTCTGGTCCTCAATTAAATAGTAGCGAGTTATGGAAAATATCTGGTCATTGGGATCACTATAAAGAAGATATGTTTGTATTAACAGACTCAGATGGAAAAGAACAAGCTTTAAAGCCAATGAATTGTCCAAATGCTATTAAAATATTTGCATCAAGACAAAGAAGTTATAAAGATTTACCACTAAGATTTAATGATATAGATGTTATTCATAGAAATGAAAAGTCAGGACAATTAAATGGTTTATTTAGAGTAAGAATGTTTAGACAAGATGATTCACATAACTTTATTACAGAAGATCAAATTGGTTCAGAAATAAAAGATATTATTGAAATTGCAAAACATTTATATGGAATTTTTGGATTAGAATTTGAATTAACACTATCAACGAGACCTAAAGATTATATGGGAGATATTTCATTGTGGAATAAAGCAGAAAAAAATTTAAGAGATGTTCTTGATGAATTATGTGGAAAAGATCAATATAGAATTAATGAAGGAGATGGAGCATTTTATGGACCTAAAATAGATATAAAAATGAAAGACTGCTTAGGAAGAGAATGGCAAATGGGGACTGTTCAAGTAGATTTTCAATTACCTCTTAGATTTAATTTATCATATATTGATTCAGAAGGAAATAAGAAAACACCAATTCTAATTCATAGAGCGTTATTTGGTTCTTTTGAAAGATTTATTGGAATTATTACAGAACATTTTGCAGGAGCATTTCCAGTTTGGCTTTCTCCAGTTCAAGTAAAAATATTACCAATTGCAGATTCACATATGATATATGCAAATCAAGTAAAAGAGAAAATTGAAAAAAATGGAATTCGTGTAGAAATAGATGAAAGAAATGAAAAGATAGGATATAAAATTCGCGAAGCACAATTAGAAAAAATACCATATATGTTAGTTATAGGAGAAAAAGAAGTACAAACCAATACTGCTAGTGTACGTTCAAGAATACAAGGAGATATAGGACAAATAAAAATAGAAGAATTTGAAAAAATATTACAACAAGAAATTAAAAATCATGTAAAATAAAATGTAGAAAGAAAATGAAATATAAAGCAGAAATATTAATGATGGAGGAATACAAATGTTAAAAGATGCAGATATACAAATGAGAAAAAGAAATATGAAATTATTTCCAACATATAAAGCATTGGCTAGTGATTATTTATTTTACTATACAATAGATTTTTTATTTCTAACACAATTAAAGCATATAAGTGCAGCAGATGTAGTATTAGCAACTTCAATAAAGTCATTATTTGGAATATTTATACAAATACCAGCAAATGTAATTGTTGAATTTTTAGGAAGAAAAAATAGTATTATATTAGGAAATATATTGAATTGCATTTATATGGTAATATTTATGATGAGTGGTAACTTATTTGATTTAATTTTAGCCAAATTTGTATCATCATTAGCAAAGTCAATTAATGACATAGCTGAGCCAAGCTTATTGAATTCATCAATTCCAAAATCAAAATACAAAAGTAGTATATTTGCAAAAATAAATGCAAAAGGAAAAAGTGGATATTATATAATTGGAGCAATATCAAGAATAATAGCAGGACTTTTATTTGAAGTAAATGGATATTTACCAACGATATGTTCATTAGTAGTATTAATAATTGTTAGTATAATTTCAATGTTTTATATAGAACCTGTACAAAAACATAAAAAAAGTGAATTGAATGTAAATAAACAAATAAAAGATATAGAAGATGGATTTAAATTTGTGTTAAAATCAGAAAGATTAAAAGCATTAATATTAGCGACAGCTTTGATAACAAGCCTTCTTGATATACTATTAAATTATCAAACTAGTTTGTGGCAAGAAGTAAAAGTTCCAGCATATCTAATCGGAATTATAGCAGCAATAATAAGTTTATCAAGTGCATATGGTTCAAAAAAACAGCAAGATTTTCACGAAAGGTTTAAAAATAAGTCAATAATAATTTTAGCACTCATGATATCAATTAGTACTATTGTTGCAGGAATAGTGGGATTAAAGGCACAAGAGATTGTAATACTTTTAGTAATTATAGGAATATCATTTGTAGTCGCAAGATATGCACATGGACTGTTCTATACCATTATTGATAGATACTTTAGAAACTTTACTAATAAAGATATTGACACAAAGATATTTGCAGTTAAAAATTTATTTGTAAATCTAGTATCAGCAATAATGGGAATTATATCATCATTTTTGTTAAGCAAAATGTCAACAGCCTACTGTATGATTATAGTAGGCACAATATTTACAATAATATATATATTATTGTCGAAATATATGAAAGTAAGAGTTGGTTTGAAACCTGAAGAATATTCAAATCAGGAAAGAAAATATGATGAGTTGAAAGTAAATTAAAAATAATTTAATTATAAAGCACATATATTAAAATCTGCTTTATTGTTCTAAATCACACTATTTTTATCTTTCTTCATCTTTCATTTGTTTTTAAGGAATAAAATATTATAAAAAGTGATTCATAAAAATTGTATGAATCATTTTTTTATGATATACTAACTAAAAAGAAAAATATTGGAGGCACATATGTCTAAAACAAATGAAAACACTATATTATTAAAATTAAAATATATTGGTCTAGACCTTGATAATATACCAAACTTTTTAACTAATACACAAAACTTTAGCTATAAACCATTAAAATCAATAGAAGAAAATACTTATAAAACATATAGATACATTCCTATTTCAAAAATTCAAATTTTATTAACACCTTGTAATAGACTAAATAATATAGAAGAAAAATATTCAAAAGCAGACAGTATATCTTTATATTTAGATTCGCAATCAGAAGAAAATATTTTAAAATATACAAGCTTTCTAAAAATGTTAGAAGAAGTAGATATAAATGATATAAAAAAAATAGAAAAAGAGCAAAAAAAGCTACAAAAAAATATACCATTTTTAGTAAAGTTTAATGGAAATTACCTATGGCAAATTTATTATTCTGATATTGCAGATACTTATTTTATGTTAGTTCCAACACATGATTTAGATTATGCTACTTTTTTCTATTTATTAAAAAAGCAAATAGAATTAAAAAAGACTAAAAAAGAAGAATGGATCTTTGTTCCAATTTCTCATGAAGAATATTCAGGAAAATATTTAAAAAAATCACAAATTGGTGATTTAGAAAAATATATTTGGCAATTTACAAAAAATTGGCCAATAACATATGAAGTGTATGATAAACAAGATAATTTATCTATTCAAATAGTAGGTAAAATAGAAATTTATGAAAAAATTGAGAGTGAATATAAAATAAATTTAAAAACAAAAGAAGAAGCAGAAAAATTTTATAAACTGTTAAAAGCATTATTTATATTAGTTAATGAACTTCCCAATTTTTATAATTTTAATACTAGAATAAATATGTATGGAACTTTAGAATTTGAATATCAAAAAAAGAAAATTACTTATGATGAACTAATGAATGTATTGGTAAAAGACTATGAAAAAGCAAGACAGAATATAGAACAATTACAAAAACAACAAGAAATATTACAAAAAGAATTAAATGATTACAAATATCAAATTTTAATAAAAGAACAAGAATATGTAGCAAAAGAACGAATGATTGCAACATATTTAGAATGTAAAAAGACCTTCTTTGGTAAAATAAAATATTTTTTTAAATCTAAAAAATTAAAAAAAGGTAAAAATATTGAAAAACAAACAAATACAGAAGAAGAACAAGAAAAACAAGAAATTAAAAATGTTCAAGAAGTAAAATTTATAGAAAAAGACTATTATACAATTGAAGACATAATTCATATTTATAAAAATTATGATGATATTTTGCAAATAGTAAAAAAATTACAATTAGATATAGATGCTAACAAAAGAAAAATAGAAACACTTACAAAAAAATTAGAAAATGCCACTTTATATTTATCAGAAATAGATAAACATGAAAAAAGCATATTTGAGTTTTGGAAATTTGCAAATAAAGATGAACAAGCGTTATTAGAAGCACCAAAAGAAGAAATTATACAAAATAACAAATTAGAAAAAGTATTTAATTATAAAGAAGATTTTGAAGAACTTGCTATATTAATTGATAAAAGTCAAAGAAAAATTCTTACAAAGGAAGATACAGATGCCATTTTTATTTGCACTACTAATTTAATAAAAGTTTTAAATAATTATGAAAATAAAAAAACTTTAGAAGAAAGTTTACAAGACTTAAAAAATGAAGCAGAAAGTGAAAGAATTTTATTTAATAAAGAAGAATTTGATTTGTTTGGAAATGTAGTAGGTGATAATACAAAAATACAATTATTATCAGGAAAAAGACATAGAGAGTCAAGAAAAAATAAATTAAAAATTTTAGATGTTACAAAAAATTTGAACTTAGAAGAATATAAAAATAAGATATTAGAAATTTTAAAACAAATTGATGAATTAATACCAAAATTTTCTTCTCCAGTTTCAATTCCAGTTTATTGTACAAAAGAAGAACTAGAAGAAAATTTGGAGGTTTTTCATATAAAACCAGAAGAAGCAATCTTAGATGAAAATGGATCTAAACAAATTAATTTGTTTAAGTTAAATATAAAAGAAGAAATGCCAGTAGTTTTTTTTACTAATAATATTTATTATGATAATTATAATAAAACTTTACCACTTGGAATGGATGTTAGTTCAAAATGTTTAATAAATTTAAAGAATTACAAATTAACACTTGTCAAAAAAGATAATTTTAGAATAGTGAAAATACAAGAAGAAGTAAAGGTATCAACCACAAAGATAAATATATATGAATATGATATAAGGAAGGAAGAAAAATGATAAAAAGAGCAATTGTAATTGTACTAGATAGCTTTGGAATTGGAGAATTACCAGATGCTGATAAGTATGGAGATAAGGGAAGCAATACATTAAGAGGAATTTATAATAATACAAAATTAGAATTACCTAATATGAAGAAATTAGGATTATATAATATACAAGAGATTGATATAAATGAAAATAAACAAGCCTTTCCAATTGGAGCATTTGGAAAGGCACAAGAGCAGTCTGTTCGGAAAAAATAGTCCTGTAGGACATTGGGAAATGTCTGGATATATACTAAGAAATGGATTTAAAACTTATCCTAATGCATTTCCTAAAAATTTAATACAAGAATTTATAAAAAGCACAAAAGTAGAAAATGTATTATGCAATGAAGTAGGATCTGGAACAGAGATTTTAAAGCGTTTTGGAGAAGAACATATAAAAACTGGTTATCCAATAATTTATACATCGGCAGATAGTGTATTACAAATTGCTGCACATGAAAATATTATTTCTGTTGAAAAACTATATGAAATATGTAAATTAGCAAGGAAAATTGCAGATAAACCAGAATACAATATAGGAACTATTATTGCAAGACCGTTTATAGGGGATAATAGAGATAATTTTATAAGAACATATAATAGAAAGGATTTTGAATCTGAAAACTTTGGAAAAACTATGTTAGATGTTATAAAACAAAATGGTAAAGAAGTAATTGCAATTGGAAAAATACAAGATTTATTTGCAGGAAGAGGAATGACTAAAATGATTCATACACAAGGTAATACAGATGGAATAGAAAAAACAATTGATGAAATAAAGAAAAATACAGAAGGATTAATTTACACAAACTTAGTAGATTTTGACATGCTATATGGTCATAGAAATAATATAGAAGGATATAAAGAAGCATTAGAATATTTTGATAGCAATTTGCCTAGAATTATGAATTGTATGAAAAATACAGATATATTAATTATAACATCAGATCATGGAAATGATCCATCAACACCATCAACAGACCATGACCGTGAGTATGTACCAATATTAGTATATGGGGAGGAAATAAAACAAGGGGTTGATTTAGGTATACGTTCAAGTTTTGCAGATATTTCTGCTACCATATTAGATTTATTAAATATGAATAAATTAGAGGGAGTATCTTTTAAAAAAGAAATTTTAAAGGAAGAAAAATATTAATAAGGAAACTAATAAAATGAGTAAAAAACTTGTTCATTTATCATTTATATGATAATATATAAATCGTATTATGCATAAAGTTATAATACGATTTATTTTATATGATAGATGAATAATGATTAAAGGGTGAATGAAAATATGAAGACAAAGTTAGAAGAAGATAGTGTAAAGAAAAAAGAAGATATATCAACACAAGAAAAAGTATCTAAAAAAAAGAAAAAACAAAACACAAAAAATATAGTAGAGAAAGAAAAAAATATAGAACCTAAAATAGAACAAGATAATCAAGAAGAAAAAAATATTAATAAACCTAAAAAACATAAAACTACTATAAAACAAGTAGAAAAAATAGACATTAATCAAAAAAAATCAAATAAACCTAAAGAAGTAATCCATGAAGAAGAAAAAAATAAAGAAAAAAATGTAGAAAAGGATAATAATTACAATAACAATGAAAAATTAGAAACAAATAATATTAAATTAGAAGAAGAAAAAAGTGAAGAAAATGATGAAAGTGAAGATATTAGTAAACCTAAAATGGATGGTCTTCATAAATATACAATTATAATTGTTATAATATCTACTATTTTTTTAATAGCTCTTTGTGTATTTTCTACTATTTTTGCACTAGTAAATAAATCAAGCGATAAAATTATTAAAGGGATATTTATTAATGGTATTGAAGTAGGAGGACTAACAAAACAAGAAGCTACCAGTAAAATTAATGAAATATTTATAAACAAATCCAAACAAAATATTATATTAAAATATAATGATTATGAAACATCTATTTCACCAGAACAAATTGAAATGAATTTTGGAATAAATGAATCTATTGATATGGCATATAATGTTGGAAGAACAGGCAAACTACTAAAAGATAACTATACAATAATAAATGCAAATATATCTAAATTAGATGTAAAGCCATCATATGGTTATAATAAAGAGGTTTTAGAAGAATTTATTAATCAAACAGAAGGAAATTTGCCAGATGTTGTAAAACAAAGTAATTATTGGATAGATGGAAACAAACTATTTATTTCAAAAGGACAAAAGGGTATTACAATACAAAAAGAGGAACTAAAAAAGCAAATAGTAGAAGCTAGTATACAAACTAATTCAGATACTATAATAATTGAAATACCAATAATTGAAAAACAACCAGATGCAATTGATATAGAAAAAATATATAATGAAATATATAAAAAGCCAAAAGATGCGTATTATACACAAAATCCGTTTACAATATATCCACATGAAGATGGTATAGACTTTGGAATTACTATGGAGGAGGCAAAAGGATTATTAAATAATAATGAGACAGAAATTACCATCCCTTTAAAAATTACAAAACCTAATAAAACTACTAATCAAATTGGGACAGAAGCATTTCCAGACTTACTTGCAACATATTCAACCACTTTTTCTACAAAAAATGTAAATAGAACAACCAATATTAGACTTGCTTCTAATAAAGTTAATGGAGTAGTACTGTTACCGCAAGAACAATTTTCATATAACAAGGTTGTTGGGCAAAGAACACAAGCAGCAGGTTATAAAACAGCAGCAGTATATGTAGGAGGAAAAGTAGAAGAAGGAATTGGTGGTGGAATTTGCCAAGTATCATCTACACTATATAATACTGCACTAAGAGCAAATTTAGAAATTGTAAAACGTTATAATCATCGTTTTGCAACAGGATATGTTCCATTAAGTACAGATGCAACTGTATCTTGGGGGGGGCCTGAATTCATATTTAAAAACTCAAGAAAATATCCAATAAAAATAGTATCAACAGTAAATGGAGGAAAAATTACTATTAGTATATATGGACATAAACAGGAAAATGAATATGAAGTAGTAATTCAATCACAAACTTTACAAACTATTCCAATGCAAACTATATATAAAACTAATGATTCACTTCCAAAAGGTACAACCAAAACAGTACAAAAAGGACATGGTGGATATAAATCAAGAGCATATAGAATTTTAAAACAAAATGGTACAGTTATTTCAAAACAATTGTTATCAACAGATACATATGCACAATTGCCAACAATTATAGAACAAAATCCATAAGATATAAATGTAAATACATTAGAAAAGGAGAATATTATGAATTGGGAAGAAAATATAAAACAAAAATCACTATGGAATGGAGAAATTAGTAATTTAGAAGAAAAAGAGAAAATTGCTGAAAAATTGGCTAGAAAAGTAAAAGATGGAGATGTAATAGGTGTTGGTTCTGGTTCTACATCTTTTGTTGCTACTAAAGCAATTGCTAAAAAAATAAAAGAAGAAAAATTAAATATTACTGCAATACCAACATCATATGAAGTAAAATTATTATGTGAAAATCTTGGAATACCAACTACAACACTTATGGTAAAAAAGCCAGACTGGTCTTATGATGGTGCAGATGAAGTAGCACCTAATAATTGGCTTGTAAAAGGTAGAGGAGGAGCAATGTATAAAGAAAAATTAAACATTGCTTCAAGTCCTATAACATATATTTTAGTAGATGATTCTAAAATGGTAGAACATATTTGTGATAAATTTCCAATTCCAATCGAAGTAGCTCCAGAAGCAGTTAATTTTGTAAGACAAGCTTTAATACAAATGGGTGCAGAGAAAGTTAGTTTAAGACTTGCAAAAGGTAAAGATGGCCCAGTTATTACAGAAAGTAATAATATAATACTAGATGCTATTTTTAAGAATGTAACAAAAAACTTAGAAAAAGAGTTAAAATCAATTGTAGGTGTAGTAGAGACAGGATTATTTATAGGATATTCTGTAGTAATAGAAAGATAATTTTTAAAATTATAACTTAAAAAAACATAAAAATATTAGGAGGACAAGCAAAAAATGGATGAAAATAGTATTATTAGTCCAGAATTAGAAGATGCCCAAGAAGAAAGACTAGAAAATTCACTACGACCAAAGACACTTTCAGAATATATTGGACAAGATAAAGTAAAAGAAAGTATGAAGATTTATATAGAGGCTGCTAAAAAAAGAGGTGAGCCTCTTGATCATGTTTTATTATATGGACCACCAGGTCTTGGAAAAACTACTTTATCAAATATTATTTCTAATGAAATGAACTCTAACATAAAAATAACATCTGGTCCTGCTATAGAAAAACCAGGAGATTTAGCAGCATTATTAACTAATCTGTCAGAATTTGATGTGTTGTTTATTGATGAAATACATAGATTAAATAAAAGTGTAGAAGAAATTTTATATCCAGCTTTAGAGGACTATACTTTAGATATTATTATAGGAAAAGGACCTAGTGCAAGGTCAATTAGATTAGATTTACCTAAATTTACTCTAATTGGTGCAACTACAAAAGCAGGTTCATTAACTACACCACTTCGTGACCGTTTTGGAATTGTTAATCGTTTAGAATTATATACACCTGAACAATTAAATCAAATTGTAAAAAGATCTGCTAGTATTTTAGGAATTGAAATTGATAATGAAGCAGCTTTAGAAATAGCTAGACGTTCCCGTGGAACTCCAAGAATTGCAAACAGAATTTTAAAAAGAGTACGTGATTATGCATCAGTTTTAGGAGATGGAGATATTTCTTTAAAAATTTCCCAAATTGCATTAAATAAATTAGAAATAGATGAGTTAGGACTTGATGAAACAGATAGAAAAATATTAGAAACAATTATATTAAAATATAAAGGTGGACCAGTTGGACTAGAAACACTATCTGCAACAATTGGAGAAGAAGTAGAAACAATTGAAGATGTGTATGAACCATATTTAATGCAAATTGGATTTCTATCACGTACACCAAGAGGAAGAATGGCAATGTTAGATGCTTATAAACATTTAGGGCTTAAATTTGAAAATGAGGAATAAATATGGGGATTTTTTATACTATTTCAATAGTTATTTTATTAATTGTATATTTATTATTAAAAAAAACAGATAAAAAGTTAGATATAATAGGACAAATTGGATTTGGGATTGTATTATTATTCTGCTATAATATATTTATTTGTTATTTAATGACTTTTTTTGTTATACCAATTACTTTATTATTTTTAAGTGTAATAAACATAATATTATCACTTTTAATAAGTATATGGATATATAAGAAAAAAGAAACTCAAAAATATAAATTAGAAAAAGTAGATTTTCTATATATTACTTTATTAGGAATAATAACACTTATTGTTTCATATTTAAATTTCGGATTTCCATTTCAAATTAAATATGAAACAGGAGATCCATCAGTCCATTATTTAACATCTGAAATGTTTGCAGAAGGAACTTCATTACTTGCAAATAGCCAAAAAGATGAAGTATATGGTTCATTTGTTTCTAGGAAACCTGCATCTTATGTAAATTCAGGATTAATTATGAAATGTTTTGAAGGAATTATAGACTCTTTCGATTATTATAAAATTTTTATTAGTTTTGGAATTTTTATATTATTTCTTACATCATGGATAATGTACAGTTTACTAGCGAATTTTACTAAAACAAAAAAAACAAGATTACTAGCATTTTTAGTATCAGTTCTTTATACAATGGGTTATCCATTAAATAGCTTTGTTTTTGGATTTGAATATTTAAGTATGGGAATTCTAGTATTACAATCAATTTTACAAGCAGTTAATCAATATGAAAAAGAAGAATATAAATATACTTTAAATATAGTTATTTTCTTTTTATTAAATTTTGGTTTATTTACATCATATTATATGTTTGTACCATATACATATAGTGCTTTGTGGATTTATTTTTGTATAAATGAATATAAAAGTAAAAAGAAATTATTAACAAAACAATTAATTGGTATTTTATGTATTACATTAATAATGCCTTTTATATTAGGATATATTTATCATTTAGCACCAGAAATCTATGGTATTTTTATTAGACAGAGTCTATCTAAAGATAAAATTATGGAACTTTCTACATATATTTTAAATGAAGGACTTTCTCAAAGAGGATATATTTATATTAATTTCTTTTCTAATATAATTTTATTATTACCATTTTCTATAATAGCAATAATAAAAGGATGGAAAGAAAACAAACTAGTTTCAATTATGACATTATTTAATATTTCTTTTATTATTATTTTAATGATGGGTTTCTTGTGTGGAAAAGTATCAACATATTATATAAGTAAAAATTATTTTGCTTTATGGCTATTTTTATATTACTTAAACTTTAAAGGATTTCTGTTAATCTATGAAAAAAGAGAAAATATACCATTTATTTGTATAAGTGCCTATTTAGTATTAATTGTTTTAAATTTATTATTTATAAAAGTGAAACTAACTCATAATGATATAAATGTTAATGAAAACATGAAAGCAATAGTAGATATTTATGGAGCAAATAAAACTATTTTAATGGATAAACCAATTGATTTGAACAAAGGAGAACTTGATATTTTAAGATATGTAAAAGATAACATAAATGAAGATAAAAAGATAGAATTTGCAGGAGAACCAGAACAAGGGTATTGGGCATATTCAATTTTAAGAAGATTAAATGATGATGATAAAAGAACAGGAGAAGCAAAACTAACTTTTAAGATGATATATGTTGGGGAAAGAGCAAATAAAGTAGATTATGTAGTATACTTTAATAGAGGTTATTTTTATAAATACTGGAAAGACAAGCTATGGGAAAATGCAGAAGTTATTTATGAAAATGCAGATGGAGGAATTTTACAATATATGGGGAGAAATTAAGAGATATGAAAACATTAATTGTAATGCCAGCACATAATGAAGAACAAAATATAGGGGAAGTTATAGACAAAATTAATAAAGATATACCAGAAGTTGATTTATTAGTAGTAAATGATGCTTCAATAGATAAAACAGAAGAAATAGTAAGAAAAAAAGGAATTAGATGTATTAACTTACCTTTTAATTTAGGATATTCTATAGCTGTACAAACGGGTATTAAATATGCAAATGAATACAAATATGATTATGTAATTCAAATGGATGCAGATGGTCAACATATACCAAAAGAAGCAAAAAAATTATTAGAATATATGTGCAAAAATCCAAAAACAGATATTATTATTGGCTCTCGTTTTTTAGCAAATACTAATTATAAGCATAGTACAATGAGAAAAATTGGTACAAAAATTTTATCTCGGATTAATATTTTTAATTTGTAATAAAACAATTAAAGATCCTACTTCTGGTTTCCAATGTATTAATCAAAAAACGATTTGCCGTTTTGCAAAAATGGGAAATTACCCAGAATTTCCAGATGCTAATCTAATTATTGAATTATTATTAGATGGATTTGAGATTCATGAAATTTCAGTTAGTATGCAAGAAAGAAAATATGGTAAAAGTATGCATAAAGGAATTATAGGACCTATAAAATATGGAATTAAAGTCTTTTATAACATTATAATTATTTTACTTAGAAATTTATTTAGAAAGAAGAAATAAAATATGAATATATTATTTGTTTTAATTGGAATTATTTTAATTATATATATTATAAAATCTGTATTAGATAAAACATTTGATATTTATGAAAGTATATTTTGGATTATAGCAGGAATTGGTATTATATTACTTGCTATGTTTCCAAAGGCTTTAGATACTATTAGCTTTAAGATAGGAATTAATTATTCTCCATCTTTAGTATTTTTATTGGGGATATCATTTTTATTAGTTATTAATTTTAAGCATAGTAAATTACTTGCAAATGAAAAACAAAAGACAATAGAACTATTACAAGAATTATTAATTTTAAAAGAAAAAGTAAAGGAAATAGAAAATAAGCATGATTAAGGATAAAACCATTTTTCGAAATTTTATATGGAATACTATAGGAAGCACTTTTGCATCATTTAATTCATTGTTTTTTTTAATTATAATTACAAGAATAAATGGATTAGAAAATGCAGGTATTTTTTCTATTTGTGTAACAACAGCATTTTTATTATATATTTTTGCTATCTATTCAGGAAGAACATGCCATATAACAGATATAGAAAATAAAATTAAAGACAAAGACTATATAGTTAGTAGAATATTTAATTGTATTTTTATGATGATTGTTACTCTTTTATATATAATAATTAATAATTATGATACATATCAGTCTAAAATTTTATTTTTCTTATGCCTATGGAAGGCACAAGAAGCATTTGGAGATGTTTTTTATGGGATTTTACAAAAAAGAGGTAAATTATATATAGTAGGACAATCTCTTGTTTTAAAATCCATTTTAGGTATAGTTTTATTTGGCTTAATAGATTATTTTACAAATAATTTGATTTTATCATGTAGTATACTACCAATAGTTAGTATAGGTATATTAATTTTATTTGATTATCCAAAAGCCAATAAAGAAATGATAAAAGAAGAAAAAGTAACCATGAAAAATGTTTTGCTAATTTACAAAAAAGAATTTTTCTTGTTTGCAAGTGCTTTTTTGACAATGTATTTATTAAATGCTCCTAAATATGCAATTGAAAATTATTTAACAAATGAAATTCAAGGAATTTATGCTATAATTTTAATGCCAGCAAGTATATTACCATTATTTGCCCAATTTGTAAGTGCTCCTATGATGAATGACTTAACAAAATATTATAAACAAAAGGAATATAGTAAAATGAAACAAATTGAATATAAATTAGGAGGCTATATACTAAGCTTTGGCTTTTTTGCAATGTTTCTTGCTTATATTATTGGGATACCTATATTAAAATTAATATATAAAATTGATTTGTCAGGATATAATTTAACACTAGTATTAATTATATTTGCATATATTATATATGCTTTAGGTTATATAAAAACACTTATTTTAACGATTTATAGAAAAATAAAAGAACAATTTATTATATATTTAGTTAGTTCCATTTTTATGTATATTTTATCAAATGTTCTTATAAAGAGATTTGGAGAAAAAGGGATTATACCAACATACTTGACTATAATGAGTATATCTTATATTATGTTTAATATATGTACTAGATATAAATATAAAAAAAATTAGAGAAGGGGAAAAAGTTAATTTAGAGATTATATTAAGATTGGCGTTTTTATTTTAAATAATATAAAAAGGAGGAAAAGCTTGAAAAAAATTGCTATTTTTACAGGATATTATTTACCACATACAGGAGGGGTAGAAAACTATACTTTTAATATTGCAAAAGAATTTGTAAATGAAGGAAATAAAGTTTTTATTATTACTAGCAGATATGAAGATACTCTACCAGAAATAGAACAAAAGGAAGGAATTACAATTTATAGGCTTCCTACTTATTCATTATTTGTAAAACGTCATCCAATTATTAAATTTAATAAAGGAAAAAGGGAACTTATAAAAAAATTACAAAATGAGAAGATTGATTTTGTTATTTTGCAGACAAGATTTTGGCTAACAACAGTAATTGGAGGAAAATTTGCTAAAAAAAATGGAATTTCAAGAATTTTAATTGAACATGGAACATCCCATTTTACAGTACACAATAAAATATTAGATTTTTTTGGAAGAATATATGAACATATACTAACAAGTTATGTAAAAAGATTGGTAAAAGATTATTATGGTGTTTCAGAACAATGTAATAAATGGCTTAAACATTTTAATATGAATGCAAAAGGGATATTATATAATTCAATTAATATAAATGAATATGAAAAATATAAAAATGAAAAATATGAACTTCCAATAAAAAAACAAACTACTAAAATTCTGTTTGTTGGTAGAATGATTAAAGATAAAGGGATTATAGAATTAATTGAAAGTTATAAAGAACTAAAAAAAGTATATCCATTAACATTAATACTTGCAGGAAATGGTCCATTACTAGAAAGTTTAAAAAAAGAAAATCCAGATTGTATTTTTACAGATAATTTAAAACATCCTGATATTATGAGATTATATAATAGTGTAGATATATTTATAAATCCTTCCTATTCAGAAGGACTTCCAACTACTGTTTTAGAAGCAGGACTTATGAAATGTAAAATTATTGCGACTGATGTTGGAGGAACTTCAGAAATAATAGAACATAAAAAAGAAGGAATTTTATGCAAACCAACAACAAAATCTATAAAAGAAGCAATAAAAACCATGTTAGAAGATAAATCTTATAATCAATATGGAGATAATGCACATAAAAAGATAATACAAAAATTTGATATAAAGAAAAATGCAAAAAATATATTAGAAATGATGAAATATAAGTAAGGAGAAATAAATGTCAATTATATATATTATTACAACAATTTTATTGTATATATTAATTTTACTTGTAAGCAAAAGTGATAAAAAATATAACATAGTCAAAACTGTATCAATACAAAGTGTTTTATTACTTTGCTATAATACTTTTATTAGCTATGTATTTACAATTATTCATATACCAATTACTTTAGTAACACTTAGCACATTAAATATATTATTAAGTTTATTATTTTTAATAAAAATATTGAAAACAAAAAGTATACAGAAATATTATTTTGAAAAAAGAGACATTATATTTATAACAATTCTATTAATTTTTGTTTGTGGTATTTGTTATTCTAACTTTAAGATTCCATTTTCAATTAAATATTTAACTACAGATTCATCAATTCACTATATTTCAGCAAAGGAATTTTATTTAAATGATAGTTTATTGTTAAATGTAGATAATATAAAAACTGCAAATGCAATGATGCCAGGGGCATATTCTAATATTGGAATTTTATTTAAAACATTTGCTCCATTAATAGGAGAAATGAACTTATATAAAGTATTTATTATATTTGATATTGTAATGTTATTTTTAGCAGGAATTGTATTTTTTGAAACTATTAAAAAATATGCTAAAAACAAAATATCTTCTATTTTAGCAGGAATTATTTCTATTATTTACATATTAGGATATCCATTAAATAATCTTTTATTTGGATATTTTTATCTTGGAATTGGTGTTTTAATAATTAATACTATTGTTTCAATTTTACAAGAAAATTTTATGGAAGATTTAAATGTTAAAATTAAGATAATAACACTATTTTTACTGTGTTTTGAATTATTCTTTTCATATTACTTATTTGTACCTGCAATTTATGGTGCTATATTTATATTTTTTGTAGTATATTTTTTAAAAAAGAACAAGAAGCTAATTAATAAAGAATTACTTATACATACATTAATAATTTTAGTAATTCCTACTATATTAGGATTTTGCTATCATGTTCTACCAGGACTTTTAGAAAGTAGTCAGATTCAAGTAGCAAATGTAATTCAGCTAGAGGGATACATTTATAGGAACTTATATTCAAATTTATTACTTTTTATACCATTTTTATTATATTATCTAATTAATGAAAAAAGAGAAAAAACAATTAATTTTGATGTAATTGCTTTCTTTATATTTATATGTTATATGGCTATTTTATATATTGGAATATCAAAAATTAATATATCAACATATTACTTTTATAAAACGTATTTTGTATTATGGCAATTAGTTATTTACTTATGTTTTAGAGGAATATGCTATTTTATAGAAGACAAAAGTTATGGTAAATATGCAGTAAGTATATATTTTTTAACTTACATTACTATTATGGGATATTGTCTTTGTTATAAAAGGGTAGAAATTACAAAAGATATAAACACAAATGAAAAAATAACAGATGTTATGGATATATATGGTTTAAACCGTACAATTTTATATGATATTATAGATGACTATACAAAAGAAGAAATAGAAATTTTAAAATTTATAAAAAACAATAAATTAGAATTAAAAAGCAATAATACGTTAATTTTAGGATTTCAAAGACAAGAATATTGGTTTCATGCATTATTAGACTATAGATTTAAGACTAATTTAGATTATGCAACAACAATGGAGCATATAAATAAATGGAATGTAGGAGAATATAAATATCTTGTGTATTTTAATAGAAGTGATAATTATACATATTTTAAAGATAATTTACAAATGAAAAATTCGAAAATAATATATCAAAATGAAACAGGAGCAATACTTGAATACAAAAAATAGGAGGAAAATATGAAATTATTAATGCATACATGTTGTGCACCTTGTAGCGTTTATTGTATAGATACATTACAAAAAGAACAAATAGAGCCAACATTATATTGGTATAATCCCAATATACATCCTTATACAGAATATCGTGCAAGGAAAGACTGCTTAAAAGAATATTCAAAAGAAATTGAAATAGAAGCTATTTTTGAAGACGATTATGGATTAAAAGAATTTACCAAAAATGTAATAGGCGATTTACCAAATCGTTGCAAAAACTATTGCTATACAGTTCGTTTAGAAAAAACAGCAAAATATGCAAAAGAACATGGATATGATAGTTTTACAACTACGCTTTTAGTAAGTCCATATCAAAATCATGAAGCTTTAAAGAAAATAGGAGAAGAACTTGCAAATAAGTATAAAATAGAATTTATATATAGAGATTTTAGGGTAGGATTTCGAGAAGGTCAAAAAAAGGCAAGAGAGTTTGGATTATATATGCAAAAATATTGTGGATGTATTTTTTCAGAAGAGGAAAGATATAAAAAGACTTAAAAAAAAGAAAGAATAATGTCGAAAATAGTCACAAAAAATAAAAGGATTCATATGATATCATATAAACACTTTCTAGTGTTTTAAGGAGGTGAAGTATGATGGATATGGAACCAAAATGTTATTATGAAGCACCAAAATGTGAATGTAAAACAAAAAAATGTTGTGTTGATTTAATACTAACTATTTTATTAGTTGCATTTGCATTTACGTTAGGACTTATTATAGGAGCTATTGCAGGAGTGTTAGTTCTTCTAGGTTTAGGTGCTGTTATTGCAATTGCAGTAATATTAGGATTGTTAATTGTTTTAAGAATTGTTACTTTAGTATGTAGTAAAAAAGAAAAGAAATGTTGTTGCAAATAATAGGTTTAAAAAATCGTGTATCGAAAGATACACGTATACATAAGAAAAAAACTATATACAAAAATAATAACAAATGATATGCTAAGAAATATGAAATCTATTAAGAGAAGGAGAAAAAATATGGAAAGAAGATTAGAAATAATTATTGAAAATTGTCCTCAAAATCATAAATGTCCTGCTGTAAAAGTTTGTCCAGTAGGTGCGTTAACACAAGATGGATTTGAAGCACCTAAAATAAATTATGATAAGTGTATTAAATGTGGCAAATGTTCAAGCTTTTGTCCTAAAAAAGCATTAGTTTTATAAAAAAAGATTTTGGTTTTAATTAGTATAAGGAGGAAGTATGTCTTTAATTAATGTAAATAATTTGACATTTCGATATGATGGAAGTAATACTAATGTATTTGAAAATGTATCTTTTAATATAGATACTAATTGGAAATTAGGTTTAATTGGACGAAACGGAAAAGGAAAAACAACATTTTTAAAATTGTTACTAAATGAATATGAATATAAAGGTACAATATCAAAAAATGTAGAATTAGAATATTTTCCTTATGAAGTAAAACAAAAAGAAAGAATGACAATTGAAATTGTAAATGAAATTGCCCCAAATGCTGAAGAATGGAAAATAATAAAAGAATTAAATTTATTAAATATAGATGTTGAAATTCTGTATAGAAAGTTTAATTTATTAAGCGGTGGAGAACAAATAAAATTGCTTCTAATTAGCTTATTTTTAAAAGATAATAGCTTTTTATTAATAGATGAACCTACCAATCACTTAGACTTTGAAACAAGACAAAACTTAGTAGAGTATTTAAATAAGAAAAAAGGCTTTATTTTAGTATCACACGATAGGAATTTTTTAGATAAAGTAGTAGATCATATTATATCTATTAATAATACTAATATTGAAATTCAAAAAGGAAATTTTTCTTCATGGTATAATAATAAACAATCACAAGATAATTTTGAATTAACACAAAATGAAAGATTGCAAAAGGATATTAAGAGACTAGAAATAGCTTCAAAAAATACAGCAAATTGGTCTGATAAAATTGAAAAATCTAAATATAATACAACAAATTCTGGTTCAAGTATAGATAGAGGATATATTGGACATCAATCTGCTAAAATGATGAAAAAGTCAAAAGTAATGGAAAAGAGAATTCAAAAATCCATTGACGAAAAGTCAAATTTATTAAATAATATTGATAGAAGTGATAGTTTAAAAATAATACCATTAGAAAGTAGAAAGAATCCATTAATTATAGCTGATAATTTACAAATTCAATATAATGGTAAAACGATTTTTAATGAGTTATCATTTGAAATAGAAAATGGAGATAGAGTTGCAATATCACGGAAAAAATGGAATAGGGAAATCAAGTATATTAAAACTAATAATGGGTAACAACATAGAATATATTGGAGAATTAAAAGTAGCAAATGATTTAAAGTTATCTTATGTATCACAAACAACAGATGATTTAAGAGGTAATTTAAAAGAGTTTGCAAGTCAAAATAAAATTGATGAAAGTATTTTTAAAGCAATGTTATCAAAAATGGGATTTTCTAGTTTAGAATTTGAAAAAGAAATAAGCAAAATGAGTGAGGGACAAAAAAAGAAAGTATTAATTGCTAAAAGTATATCTGAACAAGCTAATATTTATATATGGGACGAGCCATTAAATTACATTGATATTTTAACAAGGATTCAAATTGAAGAAGCAATTTTAAAATACAAACCTACAATTGTCTTTGTAGAACATGACGAAATATTTATAAAAAAAGTAGCAAATAAAGTAATAAAATTAGAACATTATTAAATGTTTATAATTGATTTATGTACATGAGCAAAAATATGCAATATAAAGCAACATTTACAGTTTGTTAAAAAGGAGATGCTTAGTTATGAATGAAAAAAAATTAGAAAATACTTCAATTCACTATTGGATTAATGATACCCAATTGGGAAGTGCAATAATATTTGTACACCCTGCATTTGCAAATCATACTTGTTTTGATACACAGTTAGATTACTTTAGAGATTATAAAGTTATTACAATAGATTTAATAGGACATGGCAAATCAATAGGAAAAGGATCAATAGAAGATACATCTTTACATATAAATCAAATTATGGAAACAGAAAAAATTGATAAAATCAATTTAGTGGGAGTATCTATTGGAGCAGTATTAGTTCAAGATTTTGCAAATAAATATCCAAGCAAAGTATCTTCTCTAACTTGTATAGGTGGATATGATAATAATAATTTCGATAAAAGTTTACAAAAAGGTAATACCAAATATCAAATGAAAATGATGTTAAAGGCAATGTTTTCTATAAAAGCATTTGCCGAAGATAATAAAAAAATATCAGCATATACAAATGAAGCACAAGAAAAATTTTATCAGATGAATTTAGGATTTAAAAAGAGTTCATTTAGATATCTTGCAACACTTTCTAAATTAATTAATAAATATAAAACACCAAAAAGAGATTATCCACTTTTAATTGGAGTTGGAGAATATGATAATGATATGGCAAAAAAAGCATCAGCTATTTGGCATGAATCAGAGCCAGATAGTAAATATGTAGAATTTTCTGGGGCAGGACATATAGTTAATATGGATACACCAGAACAATTTAATGAAGTTTTAAAAAAAGTAATTAGATAAAAATTACGATAAATAATATCAAGAATCGTTTTAAAAGCTAATATTTTGAATTATAAATTTTAAGAAAAGAGAAATATATGGAATTTAATGATTATATAGATTTTATAAAAGAAAAACATAAAGGGCAAAAGAGAATACAAGGAACACCATATTATTTACACCCACTAGAAGTAAGTAATATTTTAGATAAGAAAGGATTCTCAAAAGAATATCAAATAGTAGGATTGTTTCATGATTTATTAGAAGATACTGATGTAACATATGAAGATATACTAAAAATTACTAATACAGAAATTGCTGAAGCGGTAAAGCTTGTAACTAAAGAAAAAGGATATGTAATGTCTGAATATATACAGAGAATAATGGAAAATGATATAGCAAGAATGGTAAAATTAGCTGATAGAATACATAACTTATCAGAAACACATTTAGCACCAGCAAAATTTCAAGAAAGATATATTAAAGAAACAGAAGAATGGTTTATGGAGCTAGCTGCTAGAACAGTTTTTGAAGAAGATATAAAAAAGATATTAGATAATTTAAAACATTGTCCTTTATGTGGAATAAAATAATAATTATGAAATTATGATTTGAATATAAAATTACATGTATAATGGAGATTTATATTATAGAATGTAAATAATGTTTAAAATATTATTTGCTGCAATATGTTTGTAGAACTGGTGGTAGAGGTATTTGCATTGATATAGAATATATGCTTATAATATTATTAAAATTACCAAGAACTGAAAAATATAGTATAGGTACAGAAATAAGGACAAGGTGTTAATTTTTGCTAGTTACAAAATAAACCAATATAGATTAAAAATCAGACATTTTAGTAAAGTGCGAATGAAAAGGAAACTAAAATATTATACAGAATTATTAAAAGAAGGAAAAATTGAATTCAAAAATTATATTTCAGACTTTGATGAGTTAGTAACAGAAACAAAAAATCTTAACAGCAAATGAACGACAAATTATAATTGATAGAGCAGATAATTTATTGAAAATTGTCTGCTTTTATGGTATTATTTATTCATTATAAAATTCAATAAAAATTCAATGTTTAATTTATACAATATAAAAAGGTGATAATGATGAAAATTTTAATAATAGAAGATGAATATAGTTTAGCAGATGCTATAGCAGAAACTTTGCGAAAGGAAAAATTCCAAGTTAAGATAATAACAAATGGAAAGGATGGAGAAAATGAAGTTTTAACTAATATTTATGACTTAATATTATTAGATGTAATGCTACCTAAAAAAAATGGATTTGAAATACTAACGAATTTAAGGAAAGAAAAAATAGATACACCAGTTATAATGATTACAGCAAAATCAGAAATATCTGATAAATTGAATGGATTAGAAAATGGTGCTGATGATTACATTACCAAACCCTTTCACATGAGAGAATTGATTGCTAGAGTAAAGGTGATATTAAAAAGGAAAAATAACATACAAGATACAAATGTACTAGAATATAGTGATTTAAAACTAAATTTGGTTACTTGCAAGATGTGTGTTAATGATACTGAAATTGCTATTAATGGAAAAGAACTAGATTTACTAGAAATATTATTAGTAAATAAAAATCAAATAGTTAATAGAGAAATATTAGCAAATAAAATATGGGGATATAATAGTGAGGCAGAATACAATAATGTAGAAGTTTATGTATCATTTTTGAGAAAAAAATTAAAACTTCTTAAATCAAAAGTAAAAATAAAAGCAATAAGAGGAATAGGGTATAAATTAGAGGACGAAAATGATTAAAAAATTAAATGAAAGAATATTTTGGCTAATTATGGTATCATTATCCATTATAATATTTGGAACAATTATATTATTTGCTGTTTTTAATTATAGTAATACAATTAATACAGCTACTTTTATGATAGATAGATTTATGGGAGAAGAACCGAAGAAAAATCCAGATAGAAGGATAGACGATTACAAAATAAAACCAGATACTAATATTGATGGAGTTTATAATTTTTTAATACAAGAATCTGTAATTATTCAAAGTTCAAATACATCAAATGACAAAGCAATAAATGAATATGCTCTAAAAATAGCAAAGAAAAATACAGAAAAAGGAATAATCGGAAAATATATTTATAAAGTTAGAAAAATAAATCCAAACACAGTAAGAATTACATTTGTGGAGAATGAAGATACTATTTCTCATATAAAAACAATATATATAGTATCAAGCATTATAGCCATTGCTTCTCTTTTTGCAATTTATAAATTAGCAAAAAAAGTATCTAAAATGATTGTAAGACCAGTAGAAGAAACATTTGAAAAACAAAAACAATTTATATCAGATGCTTCTCATGAACTAAAAACACCACTTGCAGTAATAGAAGCTAATAGTGATGTATTAGAAAATGAAATAGGCAAAAATAAATGGATAGATTATATTCAAAATGAAACAGAGAGTATGAACAACCTAATTAATGAACTATTATTATTTGCTAAAATAGAAAATGTAGATAATGTAAAAGAATATAAACAATTAAATCTTTCAAAAGAAGTAGAAATTATACTTTCTATGTTTGAAAGTATGGCTTATGAAAAGCAAGTAATCATAAAAAGTAAAATTAACGAAAATATCACAATGAATGGAAATAAAGAAGATATAGAACATATTGTATCTACTTTGACAGATAATGCTATTAAGCATACTGAAGCACAAAAAGAAATAGTGGTAGAACTAAAAAAAGAAAAAAAAGAAATTATATTAGAAGTAAAAAATATGGGAGATTTAATCCCAGAAGAAGAAAGAGAAAAAATATTTGAAAGATTTTATCGTATTGATAAATCAAGGAATAGAAACGAAAAAAGATATGGTTTAGGACTTGCCATTGCAAAATCTACCATAGAAAAATATAATGGAACAATAGAGGTGTTTTATAAAGATAATTATACAGTCTTTAAAGTAACAATGCCAAATTAATATATAAGAACCAGATCCTACTATGCAATCAAAGATTGCAAGTGGGTCCCCCTGAACCTTGTTGTTTCACAATAAGAAGTATTAACAAAATTAAAAAATGTTAATACTTTTTCTTTTTTCAATAATTCTTCAATCTTTATGTATTATATTATGAATAGTTTAGGAGGTAATAAGATGTATATTTTAAAAAATAGTTTGGTTTCTATTATTAGAAATAAGGGAAGGAATATTTTAATAGGAATTATCATATTGGTAATTGCAGCAAGTTCTACAGTAACTTTAGCAATAAGGAATACAGCAAATAGGCTTGTAAAAAACTATGAAGAATCACATGACATTATTGCTAATATTTCATTTGATAGAAAAGGAATGTCAGCAAATTTTAAAGGTGGAGAAGATGCTAAAAAAGAAAATATAGAAGCATTTAACAGTATAGAATCATTTACAATTGATGATATAAAAAATTATGGAAATAGTGAATATTTAAAAGGTTTTTATTATTTATATACAACATCTCTAAATAGTGATAGCTTAACAAAAGCAACAGACTCATTTGAATATGAAGTAGAAGATAGACAAACAAATACAAGTTCAACAATCAAAACAACAGGTGGAAATAGTGGAATAGGAAAAGTGGCAGGAGGAGAATTTGGCGGTAGAGAAAGGCATACTACAATAAATAATAATACAACTACTGTAATAACGAAATCAAAAGAAGTATTCCAAAGTTCAAGAAATTTAACTGGAGATTTTGAAATAGATGGATATTCTTCTTATGAAGCGATGACTGATTTTATAAGTGGAACATACAAAATTACAGATGGAGAAATGATAACTGACTTTGAAAGTTTTGAGTGTGTAATAAACTCAGAACTTGCAACACTAAATGAAATAACTGTTGGAAGTAAAATAGCATTTAAAAATCCTAACAATAGCGAGAAAACTTATGAATTTACAGTAACAGGAATTTATACGGATAACTCTAATACAGACGATACAAAAAATATGTATTCTAGGTCTGCTAATAAAATTATAACAGGAAGTGGAGTAACCCATTTATTAGTACAAGATGACAGTACACTTACAACTAATATAACACCATCATTTATAATTGAGAGTAAAGATGATATAGATCCATTTATAGAAGAAGTAAAACAAAAAGGATTAAATGAATATTACACAATAAATACAAATTTAGAGGACTTAGAAAGTGCTACAAAATCCATCGAGAATGTAAAGACTTTTGCTACAACATTTTTAGTTATTACATTAATCATATCTTCAATTGTTTTATTTGTAATTAATATGATTAATATTAGAGAAAGAAAATATGAAATAGGTGTATTTAGAACAATAGGTATAAGTAAATTCAAATTAACAACACAATTTATTTTAGAACTATTAATAGTAAGTATTGTTATGCTAATTATTGGTGCAGCTTGTGGAAGTTATTTGTCAAAACCAATAGGAAATATGTTATTACAAAATGAAATAGAAGATACACAAGCTGAGGAACAAGAAATTTCAAACAATTTTGGAAAAGGTTCAATGAATATGCAGTTTAATGGCAATAAACAAGTAGAAGAAATTAGTACAATTGATGCAGTTGTAGATGTAAATGTTGTAATAGAGTTACTTGGAATAGGAATACTTTTAACATTGATTAGTAGTTTAGCTTCTATGATAAGTATTCAAAGATTTAGTCCACTTACTATATTGAAAGAGAGGTCTTAAGTATGGGAATATTAAAATTAGAAAATGTAGGATATAAGTATAAAGATGCACCAAAAGATTCGTATGTGTTTAAAGATATAAATTATGAATTTGAACAAGGTAAAATGTATGCAATTAAAGGAAAAAGTGGTAGTGGAAAAACAACATTATTATCACTTATAACAGGTCTTGAAAAATGCACAGAAGGAACAGTGTTGTATGATGGAAAAGACTTAAAAAAGATGAATTTAGATAAATATAGAAATACAGATATAGGAATTGTATTTCAAAGTTATAACTTATTACCAAGATTAACAGCAATAGAAAATATTATATTATCTATGGATGTAAGTAAAGTAAAAATAAAAGATAAAAAGAAAAAAGCACTAGAACTTATGAAAAGTGTAGGACTTTCTGAAGAACATAGTAAAAGAAAGATATTAAAATTATCTGGAGGAGAACAACAAAGAATTGCTATTGGAAGAAGTTTGTCGTATAATCCAAAGATAATTATCGCAGATGAGCCAACAGGAAATTTAGATAAAGATACGGAAAATGAGATTTTAAAAATATTTGGAAGGCTTGCAAAAGAAGAAAATAAATGTATTATAATTGTTACTCATTCACAAAATGTTTGTGATGGAGTAGACACAGTATATGAATTGATAAAGTAGTAAAAAATTATGAAAAATAAGATTTTGTTTTTGATTATAAGTATTCTAATTAGAGTAATTATTACTACATTAATATGTTTAATTGATAATAAAAAGGAAGTATAGGTTAAAAATAGATATGTCTCGAAAGTCAAATGGCATAATATAAATAATTTACTACCAAAAATATTTGAAAAACATAGAAAAAATATAAGATATATGATAAAAATTAAAAATCATTATAAAAGGCTACACAAAAAGAAAAAAATGTGTTAATATATAGAAGTAAGATTTGTATATATAAATTTTAATTGTACAAGTCATATTTTTGAAGAGAATCTTTGGAGTAAATTTGGTGCAATTTTGGTGCAATAACTTTCAAAAAAAGCCCGCAAACCCGCATAACTTCGTTAGAATAAAGGTTCGATAGAATACATAAATAAAATACAGTGAACACAGATAGCTGTAAGAAAAATTAAAGGAGGAATTAAGCATGTCAGGTCACAGTAAATGGCATAATATTCAAGCAAAAAAAGGAAAAGCAGATGCAGCAAGAGGAAAAGTATTTACCAAATTAGGAAGAGAATTATTAGTAGCAGTAAAACAAGGTGGACCAGATCCAGCACGGTAACTCAAAATTAAAAGATATTATTGCAAAATGTAAGGCAGCCAATATGCCAAATGATACTATTAATAATGCTATTAAAAAAGCAGCAGGAGCAGGAAATAGTGAGAATTATGAAGAAGTAACTTATGAGGGATATGGGCCAAATGGAGTAGCTGTTATTGTAGAAGGTAGTACAGATAATCGTAACAGAACGGCTGCAGATGTAAGGCATGCTTTTGATAAATGTGGTGGAAATTTAGGAACCACTGGTTGTGTATCATATTTATTTGAACGAAAAGGTGTTATGGTGATTGATAAAGAAACTACCAGTCAATCGGAAGATGATTTAATGATGATTGCACTAGAAGCAGGAGCTGAGGACTTTAGCGTTGAAGAAGAATGTTATGAAGTTACCACTTCACCAGAAGAATTTTCAAATGTTCGTGAAGCATTAGAAAAACAAGGATTAGAGTTTGTGGAGGCAGAAATAAGTCAAGTACCAAGTACCTATGTAGCATTAGATGAAAAAGGTACAGAAAAAATGCAAAGATTAATTGATATGTTAGATGATTTAGATGATGTCATGAATGTATATCATAATTGGGAAGAATAAAAAAGGTTGAAAAAGTGTAGTTCTATAATAGGTCTACACTTTGTTTTTATATAAATTTAAGTATTTAGTTCTAAAATGAAAACTATAGCATATATATTAATATGTTATAGTTTTTTGTTGTATTGGTAATTTTATTAATTGCATGTTCTTTATAGAATATACTTATACAATAGGAAATAGAAAGGACAAACTAATATATGTCAAATATAAGAGAGATTATAGGATATTTCCCAATAAGAATTAAAAAGTCATTAGATGAAGTACTTTCAAAAGTAAGTTCACAAGATGGGATGATATTATTAGAAGAAATACGTTTACGTTCAGGAAAACCAATTATATTAAAATATACAAATCAAGAACAAATTTTAGAAAATACAATTCTTTCTCAAGAAGAAATTTTAGAAACATTACAATCAATTTGCAATAATTCAATTTATTCTTATCAAAATCAGATATGTAATGGCTTTATAACATTAAAAGGTGGTCATCGTGTTCGGAATTACAGGTAGTGTAGTTTTTGTAGATGGAAAGGTAGCAAACATTAATTATATCTCAAGTCTTAATTTTAGAATTGCAAAACAGATGATTGGTGCAAGTAATAGAATTTTAAAATACATATTAAATATAGAAGAAAATACTGTGTATAATACTCTTATTATTTCTCCTCCAGGAGCACGGAAAAACCACAATGCTTCGTGACTTAGTTCGAAAAATTAGTACAGGTATGGATCAAATTAATTTTAAAGGTATTAATGTAGGATTAATAGATGAAAGAGGCGAAATTGCAGCAAATTATAGAGGGATTCCTCAAAATGAAGTAGGAACAAGAACAGATGTATTAGACAATATTCCTAAATCTGTTGGAATGCATATGATGATACGTTCTATGGCGCCAGATGTTATTGTTGCAGATGAAATAGGTAATGATGATGATGTAAAGGCTATTAATTATGCAGTTTGTTCTGGTATTAAAGGAATATTTACAGTACATGGAAAAACAATTGAAGATTTAAAATTAAATCCTTGCATTAGTAAACTAATTAGTTTGCATATTTTTGAAAGACTGATATTTTTAGATGAAAAAACGAAGGGCGAAATAAAAAAAGTTTATCTTTTAGGAGGTATGCAAGAAGAATATATTTTAGCATAATTTTAGTTCTAAAAGTAGGACAAGATGAATATATATATTAAAGAGTGGGTGAAAATACACATATGATAGTAATAAAAGTAATATTATTATTAATTGCTTTTTTAGCTTGTAGTTATATAGGAAGAACAATTGCTTTACAATATAAAAAAAGAGTAGAAGAATTAAAAGAAGTAAAAAAAAGTTTTATAGCAATTGAGACAAAAATGAAATATACATATGAAATATTACCAGAGATATTTATAGAAATTTCAAAAGGATTAAAACCTTCTATTTGCAAAATATTTGAAAATGCAGCTTTATTAATGAAACAAAATAATGCAAAACAAGCATGGATAGAGGCAATAAAAACAAGTAAAACTAGCATGACAAAAGAAGATTTAGAAATATTAAAGGGTTTTGGAAAACTTTTAGGAAAAACAGATGTACAGGGACAAGTTAGTCAAATTGAGTTAACTAATCAGTTTTTAGAAACACAAATAGAAAAAGCTGAAAAAGACCTTGCAAAAAATGAAAAATTATATAAGACATTAGGCAATGTTTTTGGACTTGCATTAGTAATCTTATTAATTTAAAGGAGGAATATATGGATATTAACTTACTTTTTAAAATAGCGGCTATTGGAATTTTAGTTGCAGTATTACATCAAGTATTAGTAAGAGCAGGAAGAGAAGATCAAGCAATGATGACTACTCTAGCAGGACTTGTTATAGTTCTTACAATGGTTATAAAAGAAATTAGTAGTTTATTTGATACAGTTAGAACAATTTTTAATTTGTAAGGAGCAAAATATGGATATTGTAAAAATCATAGGTATTGCTTTCTTAGCGGTAATTATTATTATAATTTTAAAACAATATAGACCAGAATTTGCTATGTATGTAAGCATTATAGCAGGAGCATTAATAATATTTATGAGTATAGGTAAACTAGATGGAATTATCAAATTATTAAATACAATTTCTAATTCAACAAAAGTAAATGGACAATTTTTAGGAATACTTCTTAAAATTACAGGGATTGCATTTTTGACAGAGTTTGCAGTTAGTATATGCAAAGATTCTGGTGAAACTGCAATTGCTAGTAAAGTAGATATGGGAGGAAAAATTATTATTATTGCAATTTCTGTTCCTATAATCTCTAGTTTATTAGAAACAGTAATACAAGTATTACCATAAATTTATATATAAAATTAAAAATAAAGAAAGGAACTTTCATTAATGAAAAAACAAAAGAGAAAAATACTCAAAATATTAATTTTATTAATAGCATTTTTCTTAATGACAAATCCTTGTTATGCTTCTCAAGAAGAAATTTTACAAAGCCAATCTGAAATGCTAAATATAAAAGATTTTGTAAGTCAAGCAAACCAATATACAAAAGATGTTTTTCAAGATATGGATATAGGTAAATTATTAAATGATGCAATTATAGGAAAAATTGATAATCAAACAGTTTTTAGTAGAATAATTAATCTATTTGGAAAAGAAATAACACAAACAATAAAAATAATTCGGAAGTATTATTGTTATTATTGTTATACATAGTATTTTAAAATCTATTAGTGATAGTTTGCAAAATGAAAGTATTTCACAAATTACATACTATGTTCAATACATATTAATTGTAACGCTTATTATGAGTAATTTTGCAGATATTATACTCTTGGTAAAAACTACTATTCAAAACTTAGTTGGTTTTAGTTATAGTTTGTTACCAATTTTATTAACACTTATGATGACCACTGGAAGTATTGCATCAGCAAGTGCTATTCAACCAGTTATATTATTTCTAATTACATTTATAGGAAATGTAATAACAACATTTTTATTACCACTTATTCTAATTGGAACTGCATTAAGTATTATTTCAAAAGTATCAAATAAAATTCAAATTGATAAATTATCTAAATATTTTAAAAGTAGTGTTGTGTGGATATTAGGTGTTGTTCTTACAGTATTTGTAGGAGTAGTTTCATTAGAAGGTACTTTAACAAGTAGTGTAGATGGAATCACTGCTAAAACTACAAAAGCAGCAGTATCAAATTTTATACCTGTTGTTGGAAAAATATTAGGAGATGCTGTTGATACAGTTATTGGATGTGGAAATATTTTAAAAAATGCAGTAGGTATTGTTGGTGTTATTGTAGTAGTAGGAATTTGTGTTATACCAATTATAAAACTAGCAATTCTAACTATTACATATTATATAGCAAGTGCTGTATGCCAACCAATTGCAGATGATAAAATTGTTTCTGTTTTATCAGGAATGGGAGATACTTTTAAGGTATTGCTTGCTATGCTAATATCTATTTCAGTAATGTTAATTATTGGTATTACATTAGTAATTAAAATATCTAATAGTGGACTCATGTATAGGTAGGATGTGAGAAAAAAGATGATAAAAAGTTTAAGTATATGGGCAGAACAAATCGTTGTTGCTGTTATTATAGCTACTTTAATTGAGATGATTTTGCCAAATGGTAATAATAAAAAATATATTAAAGCAGTAATTGGAGTATACATTTTATTTACTATAATTTCTCCTATATTTGGAAATATGAAAAGTTTTGATTTTGATAATTTTGATTATGAAACCTATTTTAAAAACACACAAAGTTATCAAACGATGTCAGATAGTTTAATTTCACATAATAATCAATCTACAGAGGAAATATATTTAAATAATTTAAAACAAGATATGAAACAAAAGTTAAAAGAAAAGGGATATTTAATAGAAAAAATAGCAATTCAATTAGAATTAAATAAAGAAGAACAATATGGAAGAATTTATGGAATTGATTTAATAGTTTCTAAAATAAAAGAAGAGAAAAATGAAAATGAAGGAGCAACCAATATTATTATTAACACAATTAATATTGGTAATACATTAATAGATAAACAAGATAAAAATAAACAAACAAATGAAAAGACTTCAAACATTTCTTCTAGTGAAGAAAGACAAATAAAAGAATATTTATCAGGAGTGTATGAAGTAAACAAAAAAAACATCCGAATTAATGAAAACACATAGGATAAGAAAGGAGGAAAACCTTATGTTAAAAGAAAAATTAAAATCTATTATGGTAAAAGAAGAACAAAAAGATACAAAAAAGAAAATAGAAAATATGGTAGTTTTAGTTATTATTGTAATTATAACAATTATTGCCATTAATACTATATGGAATAAAGAAGAAAAAAAAGATACAAAAATACAAAAAGAAACTACAACATTAACAAAACAATTGGCTAGTAAAGAAACTGGTGTTGAAAATGTAGAAGAAGAACAAGAAATTCAAACAAAATTAGAAAATATTCTTTCAAATATAACAGGAGTAGGAAAAGTAAAAGTACTAATTAGTTATTCTGAAAGTAGTCAAGTAGTTGCAATGTATAATGAAAACAGTAAAAACAGTCAAGTAGAAGAAAAAGACTCAGGTGGAGGGACAAGATTAACTACACAAGAAGATATACAAAAAGACATTATTTACAAAGAAGAAGATGGGCAAAAAGTACCAATTACACAAAAAATTATAAATCCTAAAATAGAAGGTGCAATTGTAACTGCAGAAGGTGCAGGAAGTGCAGATGTAAAAAACAATATTATTTTAGCAGTAGAAGCAGTTACACGGACTTAGTAGCCATAAAATACAAGTATTTGAAATGAGAAAGGATTAAAAGAATATGAATATTAAAAATGTGTTAAAAAAGAATCAATTAGCAATTTTAGTAATTGCTTTAATGTTAGTAACAGCTGGATATTTAAGCTATAGTTCAAAAGATAATTCTATACAAACAGGCACAAATAGCTTAGAAACTGGAGAACAATTTGCATCAATACGGAGATGCAACTTTAGTAAATAGTGGAGAATTACTAGAAGAAAAAGATAAACAAAATATTTTAAATACAATTGAAAATGCAAAAATAGAAGAAAATAATAGTAATAAAATAGAAAATACTATGGTAGAGACATCTTCTATCCAAACTAATACAAATAACCAAATTGATGATTATTTTACATCCTCAAAACTAGAAAGAGAAAAGATGTATTCACAAATGCTAGAAAGTTATCAAAAAATATTAGAAAGTACTACTATTTCACAAGAGCAAAAAGCAATATCAGAACAAGAAATTACAAAGATTAATCAAACAAAAAATGCAATCATGATAGCAGAAAACTTAATTTCTACAAAAGGGTTTGAAAATAGTATTATTTTTGTAAATGATACAAGTGTTAGTGTAGTAGTAAAATCAGGAAATTTAGAAAAAGAACAAATTGCACAAATTCAAAATATAGTTTCACGAGAATTAAAGGTAGAATTAGAAAATATACATATTAGTCATAAATAAAAGAAAATTAACTGCGAAGCTTAAAAAATATAGCTTAGCAGTTAATTTTTAATGATTAATTTTAAATTTTAATATGGTTTTATATAATATTGGTATTTGCTATTATCACGTCCAAAAAGAATAAGATTTTTAAAATGAACCATAAAATCATTTAAATCACTTGGACTTAATTCATCAGTCAGCATAGATTCGACAGATGGAATGTTATCAATATTTAATGGAATTATAGCAGAATCTTTTGTTAATATGGATTGTATAATGCTTTCCTTTTTATAGAGAACTACATAAGGAATATCTTTTATGGAAAAAAGAATTTGCATAATTTGGGAATAAATATTCTTTAACTCATTGTCCGAAAAGTAACGTTTTAATAAATCACAAATTGATTTTTCTATATTTTCATGTGTTTTCAATGTAGATAAATCTATATAAGATAAATCTTTCCATTTAAATTTAGAAAATAATATTTTTGTGATATTATGAGTGCTTTCTTTTAGTTCGGAAATATTTTTCCTTAAATAAGGATACTTTTTACAGAAAATATCCCATATAGAATTCTCGTCACCAATGGTATAATCATCAGTTTTTTTATTTGTATCCATCCAAACATCTTTTTCTTGACAGTAGACAAAAAGAGTATTTGAAGGAGCAGATAAATAATAAATTCCATTTTCAGGAAAATTCATATTTTTCTGAATAAATGATTCTATATCTTTTGAGTATTGCTCTGCTGTAGATTCACTATACCGTTTAGCTAATTCAGTTTGAAATTTTTTACAAAACTGAGGTTTTGCTATTTTAGTATATTGAATAGTGCCTTGTGATAAAAAATTTAAAATAATCATAGTTACCTCCTTTTTAACTAAAGAGTTATAGAACTTTATAAATGCTCTAATAAAATTATATCAAATAAACTGGTTAAAATCAGTTATTTTAGTTACTTTTATATATTACCACATATTTATGTAAATTACAAGATTTTTTTAAAATTGCTTTTAAATAATATCTTAAATTTTAACAGTATAATAGTATATAATAACAAAAATAATTATATTAGTATGCCTTGTATTACTATTTTCTTTTTGGTATAATACTAAAGAAATTGGGGGAGAAAATGGTAGCAGAAGTTATAATCAATAGTACAGTCAAAAAATTGAATAAAACATTTGATTATAATATACCAACAGAAATTGTTGGTATTATTAAGCTTGGAGATCGCGTATTATTACCATTTGGAAATTCAAAATCTTTAGAAGAAGGTTTTGTAATAGGATTAAAGGAAAAATCAGAATATAAAATAAAAGATATTGTAAGTATTCAAGAAGGATTTTCACTTAGAAAAAAAGATATTGAACTTGCTAAATGGATTTCAAAACAATATTTTTGTAATATATCAGATGCTATTAAGATGATGTTACCACCAGGAACATCTTCAAAAATAATAAAAAATCGTATAAAAGAGAAAAATCTTAATTTTGTTTATTTAAAAAAGGATATGGAATATATTGAACAATTAATTACACAAAAAAAGATTAAATCAGATAAACAAATTAGAATACTTCGATTTTTAGAAGAAAATGATGGCATATTAACAACAGATTTAGAGATTTTTTGTGAAGTTTCAAGAGGAGTTATTAATACATTAGAAAAAAATGGTTATATAGAAATTGTTGAAAAACAAGTAGAAAGAAATCCATTTTTACATAAGGAAATAAAAAGAGATACAAAATTAAAATTAACTGAGGAACAAGAGCATGCATTTAAAGAAATTACAAATACAATGGAAGAGTGTAAATTTCAAGAATTTCTAATTTATGGAATAACTGGTTCACGGAAAAACAGAAATCTATTTACAAATTATACAAAAAGCATTAGAAAAAGGACAATCTTCTATTATGTTAGTACCAGAAATATCATTAACACCACAAATGGTAGACCGTTTTATTGCGAGATTTGGACTAGAACAAATAGCAGTATTACATAGTAAATTATCAGTAGGAGAACGTTATGACCAATGGCAAAGAATAAAGAAAAATGAGGCTAAAATTATAATAGGTGCTCGTTCTGCAATTTTTGCACCTGTTTCAAATTTAGGTGTTATTATTATAGATGAAGAACATGATGATTCATATAAATCTGAAATGACACCGAGATACCAAGCAAAAGAAATAGCAAGAACAATAGCAGAACATGAGAACATTCCACTAATATTAGGAAGTGCTACACCAGACTTAAAGACCTTCTATAAAGCACAAAAAAATGAAATAAAAAAATTAACACTTACTAAAAGAGCAAATAAATCTCATTTACCAAAAGTTAAAATAGTAGATTTACGAGAAGAATTAGCAAAAGGCAATAAAACTATGCTAAGTAGAGAGTTATATGAGAATATAAAAGACAATTTAGAAAAAAAACATCAAACAATTCTTTTTTTAAACAGAAGAGGATTTTCTACATTTGTTATGTGTAGGGATTGTGGTTATACGCTAAAATGTAAAAATTGTAATATTACATTAACCTATCATTTAAAAGAAAATAAACTAAAATGCCATTACTGTGGGTATGAACAAGAAAATGTTACAATATGTCCAGAATGTAACAGTACTAAAATTAAATACTTTGGAACAGGAACACAAAAGTTAGAAACACAAGTTAGAAAGATATTTCCTAATGCAACAACAATTCGTATGGACATAGATACAGTAACTAAAAAAAATTCACATGAAGATATTATAAATCGTTTTAAGAAAGAAAATATTGATATTTTAATTGGAACACAAATGGTAGTAAAAGGACATCATTTTCCAAATGTGACTTTGGTAGGAGTTATTGCAGCAGATAGTAGCTTAAATATTGAGGATTATAGAGCAAATGAAAGAACATTTCAAATTTTAACACAAGTAGCAGGAAGAGCTGGAAGAGAAAATTTACCAGGAGATGTTATTATTCAAACATATAATCCAGATCAATTTAGTATTGAATGTGCTAAAAAACAAGATTATAATGAATTTTATAACATTGAAATAAATTTACGAAAACAATTGAAATATCCGCCATTTTGCGATATAATCGTAATTGGAATAAGTGGACAAGACAAATACGAAGTTGAAAACACATCACAGACTTTATATACAAACTTAGTTTCTAAAATAAAACAGCATAATATGAATCTATTAATATATTCACCAAGACCTGCACCAATTGACAAAATAAAAAACAAATATCGTTTTCGTATTATTATAAAGGGAGAGTTTAACGATAGAGTAAACGAATATATATGGGAAAGTTTGAAAGAATTATATTTAATAGGAAATAAAGAAAGAATAATAATAGATATAAATCCAAATAGTATGATGTAATAAGAGGGGGATAAAAAAGTGGCAATACGTACAATAAGAGAAGAAGGGGACGAAATTTTAAAAAAGGTATCAAGACCAGTAGAAAAAATAGACGAAAAAATTCAAATATTAATAGATGACATGTTAGAGACTATGCACAAATTTAATGGAGTTGGACTTGCAGCAGTGCAAGTAGGAGTATTAAAACGTGTTGTTGTAATTCATATAGATTATGAAAAAGATAAACCACTTATTTTAATTAATCCAAAAATCGTAAATAAGAAAGGAGAACAAACAGTAGATGAGGGATGTCTAAGTTTTCCTAATAAATTTGCAAAAGTAGTAAGGCCAGAAGAAGTAACAGTTGAAGCATTAGATAGAAATGGTAAGCAAATAAGAATAACAGGTAAAGATATACTTGCACAAGCTATTTCACATGAAATAGATCATTTAAATGGGGAAGTTTTTATAGATAAAATTATAGAAGGAACATTAGAATATATTACACCAGAAAAATAATATACAAGGAGAAGACAAATGTTAAATATTATATTTATGGGAACTCCAGATTTTGCAAGAGATTCCTTAGAAGCAATCTATAAGGCAGGATACAATATTCTTGCAGTTGTAACAAATCCTGATAGACCAAAGGGAAGAGGTATGAAAATGATTGCAAGTGATGTAAAAGAATTTGCAATTAGACATAATTTGCCAGTATATCAACCAGATAAAATTAAATATAACACAGAATTTATAGAAGAAATGAAAAAATTACAACCAGATGTAATTTGTGTTGTAGCATATGGAAAAATATTACCAAAAGATATTTTAAATATTCCACCATATGGTTGTATTAATGTTCATGCATCTTTGCTTCCTAAATACAGAGGAGCTGCACCAATTCAATGGGCAGTTTTGAATGGAGATCCCCTAACAGGTGTTACAACAATGTATATGGATGAAGGGATGGATACAGGAGATATAATTTTAAAAGAAGAAGTATCAATTTCTAATAATGAAACAACAGGAGAACTATGGGAGAGATTATCTATAATTGGTGGTAAACTTTTAGTAGAAACAATAAAACAAATAGAAACTAAAATAGCACCAAGAATTCCACAAGGCAATAATTATACTATGGCACCTATGTTATCAAAAGAAATGGCAAAAATTAATTGGAAAAATATGTCGTCAAACCAAATAAAGAATCTAGTAAGAGGTTTAAATCCAATAATGGGAGCATATACTTTATATCAAAATAAAAAAATAAAATTATGGAAAATAGAAATAGTAGAAGAAGTACCAAAAGAAATAGTAGAAAAAGTACCAGGTCAAATTATAATGGCAAATGATAAACAAGGATTATATATTAAAACAATTGATGGAATTATAAAAGTATTAGAAATTCAAGGTGAAAATGCAAAGCGAATGAATATAGAAGACTATTTACGTGGAAATCATATGGAAGTAAATGAAATTTTAATTTAAGGCAAAGTGTAATCTTTGCTTTAATAATTATAAATATTTGTCCAAATTATAGAAATATTTATAAAAGTATGTTAGAATTATGAAAATAAAAATATGATACTATAGTTTAGTTCAGATGGTAGAGCAACAGATTTGTAATATGTAATGCTCCTATAGCTCAGATGGTAGAGCAATTGATTCGTAATCAATAGGTCTGCGGTTCAATTCCGCATAGGAGCTCCATGAAATTATATTTATAAAAACTGAAAGAGAGATATTATGGGATTTTTTGATAAATTAAAACAAGGACTAGGTAAAACTAAAACATCATTTGATGAAAAAATAAATAATGCTTTTAGTATTTTTCATAAAGTAGATGAAGAATTATTAGAAGAATTAGAAGAAATACTAATTACTTCAGACATTGGAATGGAAACATCTATTAAAATGATTAATAATTTAAGACAAAGAATAAAAAAAGAAAATATAAAAGAAGTAGAGCAAGTAAAAGAAGCTTTAAGAAAAGAAATGTTAAATATTTTAAATATAGATAATTCATTAAATTTAAATACAAAACCAACAGTTATATTAGTGGTTGGAGTTAACGGTGTGGGTAAGACTACTTCAATTGGTAAAATTGCGAATTATTTAAAAAAAGATGGCAAGAAAATTGTAATTGCAGCAGCAGATACATTTCGTGCAGCAGCAGTTGAACAAATAGAAATTTGGGCAAAACGTTCTGGCTGTGATATTGTAAAAAAAGAAGAAGGATCAGATCCAGCATCTGTTATATATGAAGCAATTAAAATTACAAAACAAGCAAATGCTGATATTCTAATTTGTGATACAGCAGGACGATTACATAATAAAAAATATTTAATGGATGAACTAGCTAAAATTCAAAAAGTAATAGAAAAGGAATTACCAAATTCTTCAAAAGAGGTACTAATTGTACTAGATGCTTCAACAGGTCAAAATGCTATTTCACAAGTAAAAGCTTTTATGCAAACTACTCCATTAACAGGAATTATTTTAACAAAGCTTGATGGAACAGCTAAAGGTGGAGTAGTATTAGGAATAGTAGACGAAAATAAGTTACCAATTAAATTTATTGGTGTAGGTGAGCAAATAGATGATATGGAGTTATTTAATGCAGAAGATTTTGTAAAAGCTATTATAGAGGAGGATCCGAATGCAAAAAAATAAAGAATTAAATAATATAAAAGAAACTAGAAAAAAAACACATACAAGAGCAATTGTGGTTTTTGCTTTTATAATAATATTAGCAATATTTTCATATATTTCATATCGTGGAACATATTTAGAAACAATTGAAATAGGAGAAAACTTTAAAGAAGTTTTTTCTAAAAATTTATCATATCAATACGCTACTATTATAATTAACTTTATTGTTTTATTTACTGCTTTTTATTTTACCAATAGAGGAATAAAGAAAGGATTAAAAGCATTTTTTGATGAAGAAAAAAAAGAAATGCCTAAATTACCTAATAAATCTATTGCATTTATTTTATCAGGTATTTTAAGTATCATCATTTCTTATTTTATGAGTGGACAAGTTGCTTTATTTATAAATAGAACTTTTTTTGGAATATATGATCCAGTCTTTGGATTAGATATTGGATTTTACATTTTTGAAGAACCATTTATAGAAATGATAATATATTATTATATGGTATTAATAATTGGATTAACCTTATATACTACAATATATTATATTATTACATTTAATAAATATTTTGATGGAATTAATGCTGATACTCTTAAAAAAAGTAAATTATTTAAACAATTAATAAAAAATTTAGTATTATTATCTATTGGACTTGCTGGATTTGTTATTATAAAAGCACAAAGTATTTTAACAGATAAGTTTTTGATTTTGAAAGATGATGCATCTACTGGAATTTATGGAGCAGGAATTACAGATGTTACAATAAAATTGTGGGGATATAGACTACTTGCTATTGTTATTGTTATTTCTATATGTATGGCAATTAAATTTTTTAAACAAAAGAAAACAAAAAATGTTATTATTTCAGTTCTATCAGTTCCAATTTATCTTATTACTTTATTTATTATTATGATAGGATTTAAGCTTATTTATATTAATACAAACGAATTAGATAAGGAAAAAGATTATATAGGTTATAATATTGAAAACACAAAATTAGCATATAATATTAAAATTAATGAAATTAATTTAACAAATGAAGACACACAAAATTTAAAAGAAATAGAAAATAACTCAGAATTAATTAATAATGTAACAATGGTTTCTAAAGAAGTTACACTAAGAACATTAGGAGTAACACAAACAAGTACAGGGTATTATTCATATAGAGATACCAATATTAATCAATACAATATAAATGGAAAAAAACAAGTTGTTTATATATCACCAAGAGAAATCGTAAGTAGTGGTGATAGAACATATAATAATAAAACTTATGAGTATACACATGGTTTTGGAACAATTATTACATCAGCTACTTCAACAGACGAATTAGGAAATATAAAATATATTCAAAAAGATTTTTTAAAAAATGGTCAAGCAATTAATATTGAACAACCAAGAATATATTTTGGATTAGAAACAAACAATACTATTGTTACAAATAGTAAAACAAAAGCAGAATTTGACTATCCAACAACAAATTCACAAAATGTAGAATATTCTTATGATGGTAAAGCAGGATTACAGCTAGGATTTATAGACAGAATGATTTTATCAATAAAAGAAAGGGATATTAATTTAGCATTGTCTGGTAATGTTTCAAACAATAGTAAAATATTAATTAATAGAAATATTATAAAACGTGCAAAAACAATTTTACCAAATTTAATATATGATCAAAATCCATATTTAGTAATAGGAGAAGATGGAAGACTAGTGTGGGTATTGGATGGATATACAGTTACAAATAAATATCCATATTCACAACCAATTACAATAGAATATGATGGAATAAGACAAGAGATTAATTATATTAGAAATTCTGTTAAAGTATTAATTGATGCATATGATGGAACAACTAAATTTTATATTACAGATACTTTAGATCCAATTATTATGGCATATAAAAATATGTATCCAAATCTGTTTGAAGAAGAAAGCATACCAAGAGATATAGCAGATCATTTTATATATCCAGAATTTTTATATAATGTACAAGCAGATATTTTACAAAAATATCATAATATTAGTGCAGATGTTTTATATAGAGGAGATGACATATGGGAAAGTGCAAAATATTCTAAAACTGCACAAACTTCAACAAAAGGAATAAAACAAGATCCATATTACACTATGTTAAAAACAGTTGATTCAAATAATGCTGAATTTGGATTAGTATCTTCATATACACAATTAGATAAGCAAAGCTTAAGAGCATATTTAGTAGGTACATATGATGAAAGTGGTAATTTAAAATTACGTTTATATAAATTTTCACAAGATATGAATATTTTAGGACCAATGCAATTAGAAACATTATTAGGACAAGACGAAACAATTGCAAAAGAGTTAGATAGTATTAATGTAACAGGAACAAGAACTATAAAAAACATGATAGCAGTACCGATTAATAATACTATTTTATATATAGAACCAATTTATCAATATTCTTTAAATGAAGCAAAAAGTGTACCAACACTTAAAAAAGTAGTAGTAGCTTGTGGAAATAAAGTTGCAATTGATGATACTTTAAAAGGAGCAATTAAAAATTTATTATCACAATCTGCTGTTAATATAGAAGTAGCAGCAACAGATACTATAGAGGATTTAGTTAATGCAATTATTAAAGCAAATAATAATTTACAAACATCTTCTAATAATAATGATTGGGAAATGATAGGAAAAGATATGAAAAAATTACAAGAATTAATAAACAAATTAGAAATATTAAAGGAAGAAGAAGAAAAGAATAATAAAAATAATGTAACAACAAATACATTAACAAATACTATTTCTAATGTAATTTTATAAAAAAATGTATACTTTAAAAAAAATAAACCACCCTAAAATAGGAAAGAATAGGGTGGTTTATAATGTTTATAAAAAAAACAAGATTAGAAAGACTAATCAAAAGTATTGATGATTTGAATTATGCATTAATAAAAAATAGATTTATTGATTTATCTGAGATTTTAGGAAACAGAAGAGAGTTAATTATTAGAAATTTACTTTCAGGAGTAGCAAAGGGAATTGGAATTGGAATTGGATTTACAATTTTAACTGCAATTTTAGTTATTATTTTGCAAAAAATTGTAACATTAAACATTCCTGTAATAGGTGACTATATTAGTGATATTGTAGATATTGTAGAAAACAATCGAAGGTAATAATTTATACCACTATATTCATGTTACTTATGTATGAATTATAACTAGAATTTTTTATATATTTTGTTTTTTCTACTTTCTTTTTTTAAAAATATTGTATATAATAATTTTATTAAAAAAATTAGGAGGAAAACAATGAACCTGCCAAACAAATTAACAATTTTTCGTATAATATTAGTACCAGTTATGGTGATTATTCCATTTTTTCATATATCAGGAGAATTATGGGGAATACCGATATCTATGTGGATTATGAATATAATTTTTGTTATTGCATCTATTACTGATAAATTAGATGGAACAATTGCACGTGTTAAAAATCAAGTAACTACACTAGGGAAATTTTTAGACCCGATTGCAGATAAAATATTAGTATTAGCAGCAATGATGATATTAGTAGAAATGAATAAATTACCTGCATGGATACCAATTATTATTTTATTTAGAGAATTTATTGTGTCACGGATATCGCTTAGTTGCAGTAGAAAAAGGTGGAAACGTTGTTGCAGCATCTATTTTTCGGCAAATTAAAAACAGTAACACAAATGATAGCAATTATTCTAGCATTTATTGATACTAGTTATTATGGAGCGATTTTTGATGGAAGATTAACAGGATATACATACTGGATTAATTTTTTTGTAACTATGATGATGACTATTTGTGTAATAGCAACTATTTTTTCGGGATATGATTATATAAAAAATGGAAAAGACTTATTTAAGGAAGAAAAATAAATATACTATAATATGTATATAAAAATAGAAGGAGATAAGATAAATGAAAATTGAGGAGGCAAAAAAGCATATTCAAGAATTAAGAAATTTAATAGATTATCATGCAAAACGATATTATGATGAAGATTCTCCAGAAATATCAGATTTTGAATATGATATGTTAATGTTAGAACTACGTAACCTAGAAAAAGAATATCCTCAATTTATTTCTAAAGATTCATTAACTCAAAAAGTTGGTCGGACATGTAAAAAAGGGTTTTCAAGAAGTACAACATGAAATACCTATGCAAAGTTTACAAGATGTATTTAATTTTGATGAATTGATAGAATTTGATAAAAGAATTAAAAAGGTAGCAAAAGAGAACAAAAAAGAAACAAAATATGTTGTTGAAACTAAAATTGATGGATTATCAGCCTCTCTTAAATATGAAAATGGAATATTAGTACAAGGATCAACAAGAGGAAATGGTTTAATAGGGGAAGATGTTACAAAAAATTTAGAGACTATTAAAACAATACCCCAAAAATTAAAAGAGCCTCTTAACATTACAGTTCGTGGGGAAGTATTTATTAGTAAATATGATTTTGAAAAAATGAATGAAGAAAGAGCTGTAAATGATTTAAGTTTATTTGCCAATGCAAGAAATGCAGCAGCAGGTTCACTAAGACAATTAGATAGTAAAATAACAGAATCAAGACCACTTGATATTTACATTTTTAATGTTCAAAAAATAGAAGCAAAAGAATTTAATTCTCATTATGAAGAACTTCTTTTTTTAAAGAAGTTAGGATTTAATGTAAATCCAGTAAAAATTTTATGTAATACAATTGAAGAAGCAATACAAGCAATTCAAAAAATAGGAGAAGATAGAGAAAAACTAACATTTGGTATTGATGGTGCTGTTGTAAAAGTAGATAATTTAAGCTTAAGAGAAGATTTAGGAAGTACCGCAAAAACTCCAAGATGGGCAATTGCTTATAAGTATCCACCAGAAAAAAAAGAAACAATATTAAAAGATATTGTTTGTCAAGTGGGGAGAACTGGAGTAATTACACCAATGGCAATTATAGAACCAGTTAGTGTAGCAGGCTCTACTATTTCTAAAACAACCTTACATAATGAGGATTTTATAAAAGAAAAGGACTTAAGAATTGGTGATAAAGTCATAATTCAAAAAGCAGGAGATGTTATTCCAGAAATTGTAGAAGTTAAAAAAGAAAAACGAACAGGAAAAGAGCAAGAATTTGAAATGCCAAAAAAATGTCCAGTATGTGGTGCAGAAGTTTTGCGTGAAGAAGGTGAAGTGGCACTTCGTTGTACTGGTATAGAATGTCCAGCAAAACTTCTTAGAAATATCATTCATTTTGTTTCTAAAGAAGGAATGGATATTGATGGATTAGGAGAAAATTTAGTAGAACAATTCATTGAAAAAGGATTAATTTCCAATATTGCAGATATTTATAGTTTAACTTTTGAAGATATTGCATCTTTAAAGAAAAATGGAAAAAAATTTGCAACAAATTTAATAAATGCAATTGAAGATAGTAAAAAAAGACCATTTTACAAATTGCTTACTGCATTAGGAATTAGACATATTGGTTCTAAAACTGCAAAAACAATTACAAAACATTTTTATACAATAGAACAATTAATGCAAGCTAATGTAGAAGAGATTGCAAACCTAGAAGATGTAGGACAAATTATGGCAACAAGTATTTATGAATTTTTTAGACAACCGCAAACTATTGATTTAATTCAAAAATTGAATAATGTAGGAATAAATATGAAAGAAGATAAAGAAAATGAAAATGACCAACGATTTAAAGGATTTACATTTGTTTTAACAGGTTCTTTAGAAAATTATACAAGAGAAGAAGCAGGTGAGATTATTGAAAATTTAGGAGGAAAAGTATCTTCTTCTGTATCAAAAAAGACAAATTATGTAATAGCAGGTGAAGAAGCAGGAAGCAAACTTGTAAAAGCACAAGCATTGGGTGTTAATATTATATCAGAAGAACAATTTCAACAAATGATTAAGTAAGCAAAGTGGAATAAAAATTAGATTAAGAGAAAAGTATAAAAAATTAACTAATCAATTGTCTGTAAAAGAATTACAAGAATATACAATATGTATGTCTTGTGTTCTAAATGTTGATTTGGTTTAATTGTGTTACAATGAGAAAGAAACGAAAAATTTTGAAAGGAATTGGAAATAAAACAATGGAAAATACGTATACATTTGAACGATTTAATAAGGAGCTTGATAATGGATTTCAAGTTTATTTTACCTATGTTAATAATAGATACTTAGTATTCAAAACAAATGAAAATTGCTATACACAAAAATTAATTTCAGTACATGACAAAAATCCACAACCACACATGATAATGATTACACAAAAACGTTTAAAAGAAATGTTTCCATTTATGGAGGAAATTGAATATAAGGTGGGGATACCAGAAGTGTAAGGCTGGTAAGCGTTTATATAAAATACTAGGAACTTGAAAGTTAGATATAAAAATGTTCACAGATATATAGAAAGTTTAAAGGAATATGAAATATAGGAGAATATTGATATGTTAAAAAATAAAAAAGTAATTATATTTGATATGGATGGAACATTAATTGACTCAATAGGAATATGGAACGAAATAGATAAAGAACTAATAAAAACAGTAGGAAATGGTAGTATTGATAATATAGATATAGGAAAGCAAAGAGATGAAAAATTAAAGGAATATAGTAAATGTGAAGATGCTTATTTAGAGTATTGTGGTTTTCTAAAAGAAAAATATAATTCTAAAATGTCTAAAGAAGAAATAAAGAAACTAAGATACGAAATAGCAGATAACTATTTAAAAAAAGTAATTGATTATAAAACAAATGCTGAAAAAGTATTGAAATATCTAAAACAAAAAGGATTTATATTAGTTATTGCAAGTACAACAAATGACCATACAATAGAAAACTATAAGAAAGATAATCAAAATATAATAAACAAAGCAAATATTGAAGATATATTTTCATTAGTATATTCAAAAGGTGCAGTTAAAGAATTAAAACCAAATCCAGAAATACATTATAAGATATTAAAAGAATTGAATGTAGATAAAGAAGAATGTTTAATAATAGAAGATTCACTTATAGGAGTGGAAGCAGCAAATAATGCAGAAATAGAAGTAGCAGTAATATATGATAAATATTCAGACTGTAACAGAGAAGAAATTAATAAACTATCACAATATAGGTTTAAAGATTATAACGAAATGTTAAATTATATTAAAAACGAATTGGAAGATAATTAATGAAAGAAATTGATAAAATTGAAGTACTATATATAAAAGAAGATACTATAGAGCAGAATTTATAGGAGAAATAAACATATTAAATATAGATTATAGTTTGGAGGAAATTAATTAAATGAATGAAGAATTAGTACAATATATAGAAAACGAGATTTTTCCAAAATATGATAAAAATGAAGAGGGACATGGAATAAATCATATAAAAATAGTAATAAAAAGAAGTCTGGAATTAGCAAAAGATTATGACGTTGATTTTGATATGGTTTATACAATAGCTTCATATCATGATTTAGGACATTATATAGATAGCAATACACATGAAATGATATCGGCTAAAATGTTTATACAAGATAAAAAAATAAGACAATGGTTTACAGATGAGCAAATAATTATAATTAAAGAAGCAATAGAAGATCATAGAGCCTCTAGTAACCATGAACCTAGAACTATATATGGAAAAATAATAAGTACAGCAGATAGAACAATTATAGATATAGATAATACTATTAAACGAACATATTCTTATGGAAAAAGAAATTATATGAACTTATCTGAAGAACAACAGATTGAAAGAGTTTATAGGCATTTGACAGAAAAATATGGAGAAAATGGCTATATAAAAGTATATTTAGAAGATAAAGAGTTTGAAGATGCTTTAGATAAATTAAGACAAGTATTGTCAAATAAAGAAGAATTTATTAAAAGAGTAAAGAAAGTAGTTAAAACAATATAAATTTGGAGGAAGCAATAAAAATAGTAATACTAGAAATATAAAATTGATAAGCATTGATAAATGTAATCTTAACGAAAATTTAAAAAATGGTTAATAAAACATTAAGAAATATATGTTATAGTAAAAATTGAAGTAAAAAACGAAGAAATTAGAGGTGTTTATATGAAAAAGGAGAAATTTGTACAAACAAAAGAAGAACTAATTAAAATATTTTGGGTATTTTTAATTGGAAGTATTATTGGATGTATTGTAGAAACATTAGTAGGAATCATTTTTGACCATTCTTTTAAAATAAGGCAAGGATTAATTTATGGACCATTTATTCCTGTATATGGAATTGGTGCTATTATGTATTATTTTATTGTAAGTAGAATAAAAGATACTAAAAAAATATTTATTTTAAGTATGTTTCTTGGAGGTGCAATTGAATACTTTTGTTCTTATTTTCAAGAATTATGTTTTGGAACAGTATCTTGGGATTATAGTAACATGTTTTTAAATATAGGTGGTAGAACGAGTTTGCTATTTTGCTTTTGTTGGGGAATTTTAGGTGTACTGTTTGTAAAATTTCTATTTCCGCTTCTTCAAAAAATAGATATTTATATAGGAAATATGCAATTTAAATACATTACAGCAATACTAGTTAGTTTTATGATATTTAATATTGGAATTTCATGCCTTGCAGGAGCAAGACAAAATCAAAGAGTACAGAAAATAGAAGCAGATAGTAAGATGGATGCTTTTTTGGATAAACATTATCCAGATGTAGTAATGGATAATGTTTATTCTAATAAAATGAATAGAATAAAAGTACAAAAAATAGAAAATATTTAATAAATAAAAAAAGAACTTTAAGATATTTAAATTATATCAACAAAGTTCTTTTTTAGTAAATTATATAATAAAATTTATTCTTGAAAAGTTTTTTCAATTTCTTGTTTTTGATCTTCTGAAATATATTTGTATTTTACCATTTGTTTTAAAACAATAGATTGTCTTTTATGAGCAAGTTTTAAATTTTTATTAGGAGAGTAAGCACTAGGAGCATTTGGAATACCAGCAAGTAAAGAGGCTTCTGCTAACGTTAAATCTTTAGGTTCTTTATTAAAATAACCAATACTTGCTTCTTTTAGACCATAATATCCATTACCATAATAAATCATATTACAATACAATTCTAAAATATCATTTTTAGAATAATTTTTTTCTAAATCAAATGCAACAAAAAGTTCTGCTATTTTTCTAGTAAAACGTTGTTCTTGTGTAAAATATAAAAGTCTTCCGAACTTGTTGAGTAATAGTACTTCCTCCAGCTACAATATCTTTTTCTTTAATATTTTCTAACATAGAACGTGTAGTTGTAATAAAATCAATTCCATTATGAGAGTTAAAACGATGATCTTCTACTGCAATAATAGCATTTTTAAAATTATCTGATATGTCATTAAAACAAACATAGTTTTCATCTTTTTTTATTTCTTCAATACGTTCAGAAATAGCTGTTTTTGTAATAGCATCTTTATACATATTATATCCCATATATACAATCGCACAAATAACGATAATAATAATCAATAGAATTGTGACGATTAGTCTTTTTATAAACTTCATATTATCACATCCTCATATCTACATTATATCGTATTTTTCGAAAATATCAATTAAAAATTTCTTAATTTTAAAAATAAAATAGAAAATAGGGAACATAATAATAACATGTTCCCATAATACTGTTCGGGTTATTAAATATTCATAGTATTAAAAATTAGCCATTCTTGAATTACATAAGCTATTTTTATAATAATATGATATTTTTTCATCAAAAAAAATAACTTCTTTTTTAATCTTTTAGCTTCATTCATATCTAAAGGTGCTATACCTACATATTGCAATGTTTGTTCTATTTCTTCAAGAGACATTATTGCATTTTCTATAACTCCATGAAAATAAAAAGCCATTGTAGAATAATCAGTCATTTGTTTTATCCTCCTTGTGCAAAATAACCCTTAACTAAATACATACAAATATTGTACCATAATAATTAACATAAGTCAAAATTAGATGGATTTACATTTACAGTTTGAAAATTAGTATAAATGACCATTCCAGGTTTAGAGCCATTAGCTTTTTTTACATAACGTACAAATGTATAATCTACACAAACATTTGAGGAATTCTTAGCTTTACTATAAAAAGCACAAAGAGAAGCACATTTATTTATTGTTTCTTGTGGAATTTCATCTCCATTTGTTTGTAAAATTACATGACTTCCATGAATATCTTTTGTGTGAAACCATAAATCATTTGAATGAGCATATTTTAAAGTTAAATAATCATTTTGTGTATTATTTTTTCCAACAAAAACAATATAACCGTCAATCTCAAATTTTAAAGGAGAAAAAGTATTTTGCTTTTTCTTTTTAGAAAGTTTGTTTTTTGTATTTTTATTAGAATCTGATATATTTTTTGCTAAAAAACTTTCTGAAAATTCAGTATAAATCATATCTATATCAGAAATAGTTTTTGAAGTTTCTAATTCATAAATAATACTTTCGATATAATCAATTTCATGTTTAGTTTCTTGCTTTTGTATAGAAACAATTTCACAAGCATTTTTTAGTTTTGTATATTTTTTAAAATATTTTTTAGCATTTAAGCTAGGGGATATAGTTTTGTCTAATGGTATAGTAATTGGGTTATTATTATCATAATAATTATTAAGAGTAATAGTATCTAAATTTTTGTTACTATCAATTTGGTAAAGATTGGAAGTGATTAACTCTCCATAAATACGATATTGTTCTTTTTTATTGCATTCTTCTAATTTTTGATTCATATTATTTAAACGTTTTGTATATTTTTTAAGTTCATTAAGAATTAATTTCAATACACTATTTCTATAAGTAGTAAATTCATTTATAGTCTCTTTTTTATAATAAAAGTCATCTAAAAAGAAATTAATACTTAGTGGAAGTTTTTCGTTAGTATTTATAATAACATAATCATCTTTTTTATTTTGATTATAAAAAGGAATGCATTTTGCGGATAAAGTAGTAACAAGTTCTTTTAAAGCTGTATATATAGTTCTATAATCTTCCTTTTCAGTAGAAAATTTATTTATATTATTAACTTCTAATAAGTAGGAAATAAGTAATTTACTAATACCTGTAAAATAAGAAGATATTAATGAATCAATAGAATCTTTAGTATTAAAAGGTGATAGTATCGAATAAAAACAATCAAAACTTTCTATATCTAAAAAATTAGATTTTTGAACATTTGGTAGGACATAAGTTCTTGTGGGTAAAATATTTCTTGTAGAATTAGAGTAACTATCAAGATGCCTTAAACTATCAATAATTTTATTAGAACTATTTAATAATATTATATTACTATGTTTTCCCATTAACTCGATTACAATTTCCTTTGTAATAAAATCATTTAGTTCATCATATCCTTCTAATACAATATGCACAATTCTTTCTAAACCATAAGTTTTAAAATTTTTAATTTTCATTCCAATAACATGTTTACGAAGAAGCATACAAAAATTTGGTGGAGTTATTGGATTTGGTTTTTGAGAATCTGTTAAATGAATTCTATAATCATTAGAGTCAATATTAATAAGTAAACAATAATTATTTTGTTTTGCATAAATGCCAAATAAAATTTCATTTTTATTTGGCTGATATATTTTATTTATTTTTCCACCAATTAGACATGTTTCTAGTTCATTAATTACATGTCTAGTTACGATTCCATCAAAAGCCATTTTAATAATGCTCCTTTGTTCTTAAATTATTTAATTTAGTCGTACAACACAATGAATGGAGTTTTCATCATTGGTTTTCATTACTATATAATGAGAGTTTGCTATTTTAGTATAAAAACATTTTATAGTTTCCCCAAGTTTAGTTTCTTTTTTATACATAATTTCTAAATTGTCAAAATTACAGTTATCATAAATTTCATTTGGAAGAATTTCATATGCAAAATCTAAATAGTAAGTATTATGAACATGTCCATTTATATCAATATCTTTTCTTTGTATTGTATATTCCATCACATTAGAATAGTTATTTGGAATGTCTAATTTATTAATTTCAGGTTCACCCTCAAAGACAGATTTTGTTTCAGGTTGGTATTTATTAATTAAATTTTCAGAAATTTTTGTTAAACTCATAGTGTCAGCATTCATTAAGACCCATTTTGTAGTAGCAATAGCAATTAATTCATTATTTTTGTTATATACTTCAAAATCACGAAAAGTATAAAATTTTACTGAATTTCTAGCCCATGTTTTTATCAAAATTGTTTCGCCATAAATAGGACGTTTAAATATTCTAATTTTCCAATTTAATAAAACCCAAGTTAATCCTGTTTGTTCTATGTTATTTAAACCAAAACCTACCTCATTTGAATGCATTCCTGCGACATCTTCTAAATATCCAATTAATCCTTTATTAGTAAGTTTATTACTTTTTCCTACATCACGAAATCCTATTTCGAATTTATGCTCAAATACTGCCATTTTCATTCACTCCAATTCTTATAGTAAATTTTTTAAAAATATTGACAAAAGAAATTGTAACACATATAATACAATTTGTAAAATACAAATTTGCTACTATAGCTCAGTCGGTAGAGTGCTACCTTGGTAAGGTAGAGGTCACGGGTTCGATTCCCGTTAGTAGCTCCAATGATATATCTGTTCGAACTTTATAGGACAGATAGATATGAATATCATTCTGAAAAGGATGGTATTTTTTGTTGCGAAATTGCTATAAAAAATGAAAAGGATGGTGTTTGAAATGAAGATAATTAAGCAAGAACTAGAATCTCTAAAACACTGAAATACAAGATAAAATAAAAATACATGTAAGAACTAAATACTTAGGTAGACAAATAATTCTCTCTTCAAATATGAATAATGGAGGAAAGACTATGAAATAAAAGTGAAAGAGAGTTTTATACATTGAAATAAAGCAAGTTATATGATATTATAAAAGTATTCAAAAAGAAAAGGAATTATAAATATGGAAAAAATATATAGTCGAATAGGAAGAAAAATTGATTTTAAAAAGTTAAGTATTGAAATATGCAATGTATATGACATTGGAAAATATTTTGAACATAAACTAATAGAAAATGTAGGTATAGATGATCTATCATATATATTATGTACAGATAAATCAAAGTTCCTTGTAAAAATTATAAATCATAATAAAACAATTACAGAAATTAATCAATTTATTAAGAAAAATGATATTATAGCTAAAAACAAGATACAAGCACCAAGAATAATTTTAAATAAAGGAAATCATATTTACAGTACAGAAATAAATGGATTATATATTAATTGTTGCATTATAGAATATATCGAAGGAAATGATTTATATACAAAAGGTGAAAGAATTTCAAAGGATGATATTGATAAGCTGATAGATATTATAATTCCAATGCATAAAATTCAAGATAAATTAAAAATAGATTATGATGAATATTGTTTTATGAAAATTAATGAAGTATATAAGAAAACAAGTCGTAAAATCCCAAAAAAATTAAAAAATGAAGTGAAAAATTTTTTAGAAGAATATAAAAAGGTAGATTTTAAGGAATTACCTATTTGTTTTGTTCATGGAGATTTAATTAGTTCTAATATAATGAAAGATAAAAACGGAAAGTTATGGCTAATTGACTTTTTTGAAAGTGGTACAGGAATAAGAATATTAGATATTGTAAAAATTCTAAATGGAGTATTATTTTTATATTATGATAAAGAAAATAGTAAAGAATGTGAAAAGTATTTTTTGAATAAATATCAAAACTATTGTAAACTTACAGAGTATGAACTAAAAGTATTACCAACACTTAGAAAGGCTGATTCCTATGTTGGATTAATGTTAGGAGAATATAATTTACTAATGGAAGAAAAAAGAGAAACTAAATTTTGGCTAAAAAATGATAAAGGGATTATAGAAAGTGTTTAAATGAAAATTTGTTTTTGATTGCAAATTTCACTGTATTGTTAGTGTAAAAAATATTTACAAATTAACATAAATGTGATATAATCAAAATGTAAATACAAAAAAATAGTAGAAGGAGAAAAATATGGATAAAAAATTAGAAGTAATTTGTATAACAACAGTCTTGGTGAAGAAAAAAATTTATAAAACAATAGAAGAAAAAGCACGGAAAAATGAAGTAGAAATTATTCTATCACAATCAGCGGTTACAGGTAATACTCAATTATTAGAATTTAGTTTTAAAAATTCTGATTCTAGAGAGGAATGGGAAAAAAAGCTTTTAACTTTAAATCCTAAACCACTTATATTTTCTTCAAGTGCAATAAAAGTATTTAATAACAATACCAGTGTTTTAAGTAGTGCAAAAGATGCATTATATAAAAATAATGGTTGGGAATTTAAAGAAAATAAAAAGAATTCTGATATTTTTCTTCAAGTTTGCTTTAGTAAACCTGAAAATAGACTTGTTTGGGAATTCCTAATGAATGACTTAGCAAGCAAAAATTAAGAGGGGCATATTTTAAATCCCCTCTATTTTTTTACTATTTCATAAAATTTCTTTCTATCTCTTGGAAAATAAAATAAACAATGATATAATAATTTTATTAAAAATATAAGCACAGATGGGAGAGAATAAAAGTGAAAATAGGTATTGTAGGGCTTCCTAATGTAGGAAAAAGTACTATGTTTAATGCTATTACAAAAGCAGGTGCGGAATGTGCTAATTATCCATTTTGTACAATTGAACCAAATATAGGAGTAGTACCAGTTCCAGACGAAAGATTGGACAATCTTACAAAAATGTATCATCCACAAAAAACTACACATGCAGTTATTGAATTTGTTGATATTGCAGGACTTGTGAAAGGGGCAAGTAAAGGTGAAGGACTTGGTAATAAATTTTTATCTCATATTCGAGAAGTAGATAGTATTGTAGAAGTTGTTCGTTGTTTTGATGACCCTAATGTAGTACATGTAGATGGAAATATTAATCCATTAAGAGATATTGAAACTATTAATTTAGAATTGATTTTTGCAGATATTGAAACAATAGATAAACGATTAGAACGAGCAAAAAAGCAATTAAAATCAGATAAGAAAATACAAGTAGAAATTGATTTTTTTGAAAAGATAAGAAAAACATTAGAACAAGGAAAATCAGCAAGAACATTAGAATTTAGTGAAGAAGAAAAAGAATTGCTAAAAGATACATATTTATTAACATTAAAACCAATACTATACATTGCAAATATTTCAGAAGAACAATTAGAAAATGCTAAAAATGATGTAAATGTTTTAAAAGTAAAAGAGTATGCTAAAGGTGAAGGAGCAAGTGTTATTCCACTTTGTGTAAAAATAGAAGAAGAATTAGCAGGACTTGAAGAACAAGATAAAATTGAAATGTTAGATGCATTAGGATTAGAAGAATCTGGACTAGATAAAGTAATAAAAGCAAGTTATGATTTATTAGGACTTATGAGTTTTTTAACGGCAGGAGAACCAGAAGTACGTGCATGGACTATTAAAAAAGGAACAAAAGCACCAAATGCTGCTCGGAAAAATTCATACAGATATTGAAAGAGGTTTCATTCGTGCTGAAATTGTATCATATGAAGACTTAATAAAAGAGGGTTCTATGAATACAGTAAAAGAAAAAGGATTATTACGTTTAGAAGGAAAAGATTACATTATGCAAGATGGGGATATTGTTCTATTCCGTTTTAATGTATAATAAAATATAAATTAGTAGTATTAGTAAAATATTTGTTAAGATAAAAAGGAGGAAATAAAAATGGATAAAAAGGAATTATTTAATAAAAAGGAAACTCGGATGGAAAAATATTTCAAAAGAGAGTAAAGAAAATATATTCAAATTCTCTGATGAATATATATACTTTCTAAACAAAGTGAAAACAGAAAGAGAAGCTGTACACTTTATTACTAAAATGTTAAATGAAAATGGATTTTGTGATATATGTAAAAAAGATAACTTATCATCAGGAGATAAAGTATATTATATTAACAGAGATAAAAGTATGTATATAGCAGTTATAGGAAAAGAGCCATTAGAAAATGGATTACAAGTGTTAGGAGCACATATCGATTCGCCAAGACTAGATTTAAAGCCAAATCCATTATATGAAGACACTGGATTTGCATATTTAAAAACCCATTATTATGGAGGGATTAAAAAATATCAATGGACAACTATTCCACTTGCAATTCATGGTGTTATTGTAAAACCAGATGGGCAAAAGGTAGAAATTGCAATAGGAGAAGACGAAAATGATCCTATTTTTACAATTACAGATTTATTACCTCATTTAGCACAAGAACAAATGGAAAAGAAACTAAAAGAAGGAATTAGTGGAGAAGATTTAAATCTTTTAGTAGGAAGTATTCCAGAAGAAGACAAAGATATTTCAGAAAAAGTAAAATTAAATATTTTGATGTTATTAAACGAAAAATATGGAATGAAAGAAATTGATTTTGCAAGTTCAGAATTAGAAATTGTTCCAGCATTTAAAGCAAAAAGCTTAGGATTTGATAGAAGTATGATTGCAGGCTATGGTCAAGATGACCGTGTTTGTGCATATGCTTCTGTTCGCGCAATGTTAGATATACAAAACCCTACTAAAACTGCTATATGTATTTTATCAGATAAAGAAGAAATTGGAAGTATGGGAAATACTGGAATGGAATCACATGTATTTGACTATTTTATTTCTGAATTGTTAAATAAAAAGAATGAAAATAAGCCAAATGCATTAGAAAAAGTATTTTGTAATTCAAAAATGCTATCAGCAGATGTAGATGCAGGACTTGATCCGATATATGCTTCTGTATCAGAAAAAAATAATGCAGCTTTTATTGGTTATGGAATTGGTTTAAATAAATATACTGGAGCAAGAGGAAAATCTGGAGCATCTGATGCTAATGCAGAATTTGTAGCCGAAGTAAGAAATATATTTGAAAAAGAAAATATACCATATCAAGTTTCTGAACTTGGTAGAGTAGATTTAGGCGGTGGAGGAACCATTGCATATATTTTGGCTGATAAGGGAATGGATGTTATTGATTGTGGTGTTCCAGTGTTATCAATGCATGCACCATATGAAGTTACTAGTAAGTTTGATGTTTATTGTGCATATAAGGCGTATGGAGCATTTGTAAAATAATATAAGGTGTAAAAACTAGAGGTTGCATATAATGCAACCTTTTTTGTGATACTAATAGAAAAAACAAATTTAACAAATTTATGTAAAATTGTTGTAAATTAACATAAATTATGGTATACTTTATTTGCAAAAAAGTAATTAGCCCCGAATTATCTTATTGCAAATAAAGAGTATAATAAAGGAGATTGACTAAATGCAAAATTATGAAGAACTTTTAAATGGACGGGAAGGAAAAACAATTGTAAATATTCAAGGAATTTACGATATGATATATGCATCAAAGATAGATGCATATACAATAAATAATTTCTGTTCTGGCATCATGCTGATGGATGAGGCAGTAACTCATAATGGAGTTAGAGCACTTATTCAGTTTAAAGAAATTGGCGAAAAAGATGTTAAGGAGATGACTCTTGGTAAACTGGATCCACAGTTAAGGGAAGTTATGGTAATTTGTTTCAGATATAAGCATAAAGTACGTGATGAAAGTATAGGAAACGATTACAGGCATCTCGGGTTATCAGATTATAAAGGTAGATTATACCTTGAATACAATCTGACAATGCCCAGTGATGGTCGAAGAGCGGGTGATTTATCAGAATTAGGAATTGCCATGAGAGAGAAACTAAAATTATACAAATAAAAACTATAATAGGGGCAAAGAACACTAGGCTAGTATAGCTAGTGTTTGTTTTTTATATATTATAAAAAAACAACACCTTATGGAGGTGTTACTTTTTTACTAATTATTTTCTTCATTTTTTCCTGCCATAACTTTTTTTCCATTATAGTATCCACAATTTGAACAAGCCATATGTTGCATTACTGGTTCATGACAATGTGGACATTCAGCATAATTTGGTTTATCTAATTTCCATGTAGATCTTTTTAATCCTGTTCTTGCTTTAGACCATCTTCTTTTTGGTTGTGCCATTTATATTCCCTCCTCATTTTAATGATATGTATATATCTTTTAAATTTTTAGCATTTTTAAAATCACTTTTAAAAGTATACTAATTTTTAATAAATTTGTCAAGTCATAGGTTGCTTTTTATAAAAATTTATTGAAAAAATTATTTTATATTGATATAATAAGCAAAAAGAAAAGGTGAGAATAATGGAAGAAAATAAGAGAGTTGATAAAATTAATTACTATTTAGATATTGCAGAAGCTGTGTCTGAGAGAGGAACATGCCTTCGCAAAAATTTTGGTTGCATAATTGTAAAAAATGATGAAATTATTTCTACAGGATACACAGGTTCACCACGTGGAAGAATAAACTGTATAGATTTAAATTTTTGTACAAAAAAAGAAAAATTTCCCAATATTCATCATGGGGGATATGATGCATGTCGTTCAGTACATGCAGAACAAAATGCAATGATTAGTGCTTCTAGGAAAGATATGATGGGTTCTACTATGTATTTAGTAGGAAAAAGAGTAGATACAGGAGTATATGAGCCAGGAGCAAATTCTTGCCAAATGTGTAGAAAAATGATTATTAATGCAGGAATTAAAGAAGTTATTATTAGAGGAAAAACAAAACAAGAATATTTAATAGTTAATGTAGATGATTGGGTTAAAAATGACGATTTATTAGAAGGAAGAAACATATATTAGTTAATAATAAGTTTAAAATTCTAATGTAAAAAATTAATAAAAGGAGCTCAAAATGAACGAAAAAATGCGAAAACTATTAAAAAATAAAAAAGTATTAAGTTACCTAATTATTTTTGCAGTTTCTATTTTTTTATGTATTCCATTATTCTCAAAATATATGGATATTTCAAGAGATGATGGTATTCAACATATATGTCGCTTAATTGGAAATGCTAATGTCTTAAAACAAGGTAAATTTTTTCCAGTAATTATATCAGATTTTTGTAATGGATTTGGTTATTCTTGGAATTTATTTTATAGTCCACTAACAGCATATGTTCCTCTTATTTTTAAATTATTTACTTCTTCGTTTGTAGTAACATTAAAAATGTTTATGTTGTTAACTATTTTTTTATCTGGAATATGTTTATTTCAATTTGTATATAAAATATCTAAAAGTTATAAAGCAAGTATAATATCAGCTATTCTTTATATGTGTGCACCATATCATTTAACAGATTTGTATAATCGTATTGCAATAGCAGAACTTGCTTCTTTTATATTTTTACCAATTATTTTTAGTGGAATGTATGATTTGCTTAATAAAAAGAATAAAGAACCTTTACTTATTATAATAGGAGCAGTAGGATTAATACTTACACACAATATAATTGCTATATATACAGCCATCTTTTGTACTATATACTTATTAGTTAATTATAAAACTTTAATAAAAAATAATACAATAAAAAAAATCATAATATCAGTTATACTAATTTTACTATGTACAAGTTTTTATTGGATTCCGTTATTAGAACATATGTTAGCTACAAACTACGAAGTATTTTTACCTCAAAGAATGTATAAAGATAATACTTTAATTAGTTCAAAATTAAATTTTATGGATTTGTTTTTCACAAAACATTTTGGAATGAATTTTCATATAGGACTTGCTATATTATTAGGTGCTTTATTTTTATTTTGTTATAGAAAAAAAATAAAAAAACAATATAGAGGAACACTTTCAATTTTTATTATGTTAGGCTTAATAAGTATAATTATGACATTAAAAATATTTCCATATGAATACTTACCAAATTTTCTAAAAATGATACAATTTCCATGGCGAATGATGGAATTTGCAAGCTTTTTTTTAAGTATAATAGCAGGTTTTGGATTTGCTTATTTCATGAATAATAATACAAAAAAAGAATTATATATAGTTATTTTTTTAATAATATATATGTGCATATTATTAATTATGGAAAAGCAAACAGTAAATATACCTTTTAATGAAGAAAGATATTTACAAGCAATACCTGTAACTTCTTTAACAGGTAGAGTTCATGCAGGATGTGCTTCATTTGAATACTTACCACAAAAAGCATTTCAAAATAGAACATATATTGAAAATAGGTCAAAAGAGATAATTGTATTAAAAGGAAATGCCATTATTTCTGAAACTAAAAAAGAAAATACAAATTTAAGTTTTAAAATAGAACAAGTAACAGATACCACAAAGTTAGAATTACCATATATATTTTATTTAGGTTATAGTGCTAAACTTACAAAACATGATGGAACACAAGAAAATCTAAAAATACAAGAATCTGATAATGGTTTTTGTATGATTATGACTTCAAATATTGAAAATGGAATGATAGAAATTTCTTATACAGGAACTATATTGATGAAGATATCATACATATCAACATTAATAGGTATTGGAGGAATAATTTTTATAAAGTTTAAAAAATTCTATCACCATAATTGACTATCTTTACCAAATAGTATAGAATAACAAATATAGAAAATGAGGTGAAAAAAATGGCAAAACCAACGGTTGCAATTGTTGGAAGACCAAATGTTGGAAAATCAACTTTTTTTAATTATATTATTGGAAAACGATTGTCAATTGTGGAAGACAAGCCTGGTGTAACTAGAGATAGAGTTTATTCTGAAACTTCTTGGAGAGGAAGAAATTTTACAGTTATTGATACAGGTCGGAATTGAAATTGATTCTGAAGATTTAATTAGTTCAGAAATTGCAAATCAAGCAAACATTGCAATTAATTTAGCAGATGTAATTGTATTTTTAACAGATATTAAACAAGGAGTAACACGGATTTGATAGAGAAATTGCTTTAATGTTAAAAAAAGCAAATAAACCTATTATATTAGTTTGTAATAAAGCAGATAACTATGGAAAAACTTCAGACGATATATATGAATTTTATAATTTGGGATTAGGAAAACCATACCCATTATCAGCTACAAATGCTATTGGAATTGGCGATATTTTAGATGCTATTTACGAAAAATTTCCTGAATATAACAAAACACAAGAAGATGAAGAAACCATAAAAGTAGCAATTATCGGAAAACCAAATGTTGGAAAATCTTCTTTAGTAAATAAAATATTAGGAGAACAAAGAGTAATTGTAAGTAATATTGCAGGAACTACAAGAGATGCTATTGACTCTTATTTTGAAAACGATTTTGGGAAATATATATTTATTGATACAGCAGGAATTAGAAAAAAGAGCAAAGTAAATGAATCAATTGAAAAATTTAGTGTTATGAGAACACTTCTTGCTATAGAAAGATCAGATATTTGTTTAATGATGATAGATGCTAATGAAGGTGTAACAGACCAAGACGCTAAAATTGCAGGAGAAGCACATGAATCAGGAAAAGGAATAATTTTGGTTATTAATAAATGGGATGCAATAGAAAAAGATACATATACAATAGAGCAATTTAAAAAAGATGTATATAATAAATTATCATATCTAACATATGCTCCTATAATTTTTATATCAGCAAAAACAGGACAAAGAGTAAATAAATTATATGAAATAATAAATCAAGTAGCAAGTCAAAATGCTTTAAGAGTAACAACTAGCATGTTAAATCAAGTATTAAACGAAGCAATTGCAATTGTACAGCCACCAACAGATAAAGGAAAACGTTTAAAAATTTATTATATGACTCAAGCTAGTACAAAACCACCAACATTTGTAGTATTTGTTAATAACAAAGAATTGTTTCACTTTTCATATGAAAGGTATTTAATAAATCAATTAAGAAAAGAATTTGGATTAATAGGAACTCCAATTCGAATGATTGTAAGAGAAAAAGGAGAAAAAGAAGAATGAATCAATTAAAAATACATGGTATTTATAAACATTTTAAAGGAGATTATTATATTGTAGAAGATGTATGTACACATAGTGAAACAAAAGAAAAATATGTACTATATAGAGGATTATATGGAAATCAAGAATTATACATAAGGCCATATGATATGTTTTTAGCACAAGTAGATTATAAAAAATATCCAAATGTAAAACAAAAATATAGGTTTGAATTACAAAATATAGAAAGTAAAAATAAATAATTTTATATCAGAATATTTTTCTGTTTAATATAAATAAAAATTTTAGGAGGTATAAAAAAATGGCGTATTATATTATTATAGCAATTATTTCTTATCTAATTGGAAGTATTAGTTTTGGAGTATTAATTAGTAAAAAAATGGCAGGAATTGATGTAAGAGAAGAGGGTAGCAAAGCATCAGGAAGTACTAATGTATTAAGAACGGTTGGAAAAAAAGCAGCAGCACTTACTTTAATTTGTGATATTTTAAAAGGTATTGTAGCAGTTTTAATTGCTATATTATTAGGATTTATAGTAAAAGAATTAGATAAACCATTGTTAGTTCAAATTTCAGCAATTGCAGTAGTAATAGGGCATACTTTTCCAATCTTTTTTGGATTTAAAGGAGGAAAAGGAGTAGCAACTTCTCTTGGAGTTTTATTATTAATTAATTGGCAAATTGGACTTATTTGTCTAGTATTTGCTTTGGTAATTATGGTATTAACTAAAATGGTATCAGCAGGTTCTGTTCTTGCGGCAATTTTATTTCCTGTACTTACATTATTTATGGGACAAGAACATTATATTATATCAGGAAATTATTTTGTTTTTAGTGTAATTATGGCATTAATAGTAGCATTCAATCATAGAAGTAATATTAATAGAATTTTAAATGGAAGTGAAAATAAGTTATCATTTAAGAAAAAATAAGTATAATGTAAATATTTACAAAACAATCCTTCAATAGGTGGGATTTTATAAAACTTTGCAGTCAAATATACCACAAAACTTAGCCTGCTTAGTATATATAAAAAAAGGAGGAAAATAAAATGAAGAAAATTGCTATTATTGGAAGTGGAAGTTGGGGAGTAGCACTTTCTATCCATTTAGCGAATATGGGACATATGGTAAAAATATGGTCTTTTGCTGAAGATGAGGCAGAGTTAATTAATAAAAAAAGAAAATGTAAATTCTTACCAGAAGCTATATTGCCACAAAATATTACTTGTAATACAGATTTTGAAACGGTAATACAAGATACAGATATTATTTTACATGTGACTCCTTCTAAATTTGTTAGAAATATTTTAAAACAATATAAAACTTATATAACAAATCAACCTATTGTTATGTGTGCTAAAGGGTTTGAAAAAGAAACATTATATTCATTAGATCAAATTATTGAAGAAGAATTACCAAATCACCCTTATGCTGTGTTATCAGGTCCAAGTCATGCAGAAGAAGTTTCCAAACAAATACCTACTGCTATGGTTGTAGCAGCAAAGGATGAAGATTTACAAGAAGAAATTCGTTCTATTTTTATGAATGAAAAAATGAGAATTTATACTTCATTTGATATAAAAGGTGTAGAATTAGGAGGAGCCTTAAAAAATATTATTGCATTTTGTGCAGGAATTGCAGCAGAACTTGGTTTAGGAGATAACTCTTTTGCTGCTCTTATTACAAGAGGTCTTACTGAAATTAGTAGATTAGGAGTTAAATTAGGAGGAAACCAAGAAACATTTTATGGTTTAACAGGTCTTGGTGACTTAATTGTTACTTGTTTAAGTGAACATAGTAGAAATAGAAAAGCAGGAAAACTAATTGGAGCAGGAAAAACAATTGAGCAAACAAGAGAAATTGTAGGAATGACTATTGAAAGTATTGACAATATTGAAGTAGCATACAAACTTTCAAAAATTTATAATGTTGATATGCCAATTGTTCATGCAGTTTATGATGTACTATATAATGAATTAGAACCTAAAAAAGCTGTAACAATGCTTATGACTCGTGATAAAAAATGTGAATAAAAATCAAAAAAATGCTTATAATACATAAAAAACGGAGGTATTTACATGGATTTTTTTGATAAATTAGGAAAACAAGCAAGTAAAACATATAAATATACTGCCCAAAAAACATCAAAACTTGCAAGAGAAGCAAAATTAAAAATGCAAATGAATGAACACAAAGACGAAATAGAAGATTTGTATTTGCAAATTGGAAAAAAATTATATGAACATCATATAAAGGACAAAGGACTAGATATTGATATAGAAGCTGTTTTAGAAGAATACTGTATTCAAATTGATGAATTATGTGATAGAATTGAGGAAGAAAGAAAAGAAATATTAACATTAAAAGATAAAAAACAGTGTCCAAATTGTTTTTGTGAAATAGAATTAGATTATAATTATTGTCCCAATTGTGGTGATGAGCAAAACGAAGAATTTGCACGTGTAGAAGAATATACACAAGAATTAAATAAAGAAGAACAAATAAAAGAAGAAAAACTAAAACAGGATTCCACAGATTAAATATAGGGCGAGCCATTGCTCGTCTTATATTGTTATTATATGGAAATTTCGGAGGTAATAATAAATGAAAACAGTAATACAAAGAGTCAGTAATGCAAATGTAAAAGTAAATGAACAAATAATTGGAGAAATTGAAAAAGGACTTGTAATTTTACTTGGGATTTCTAATAATGATACAGAAAAAACAATAGAGCAAATGGCTCATAAAATTTCTAATTTACGAATTTTTAGTGATGAAAATGAAAAAATGAATTTATCTATAAAAGATATAAATGGACAAATATTAGTAATTTCACAATTTACATTATTTGCAGATTGCAAAAAAGGAAATAGACCAAGTTTTACTAATGCTGGAAGTCCTGAGCATGCAAATAAATTATATGAATATTTTATAAAACAAATAGAAAATCAACAAATAGAAGTAGAACATGGAATATTTGGTGAAAATATGAAAGTTAGTTTAACAAATGATGGTCCAGTTACTATTATTTTAGAAGCTTAATATGGAAAACGTTCATATAAATAACGAATTATACTATCTGCATTATAATCAGTTACATTTAAAAAAGCATTTTCATCTAAACTAATCCACATATTTATATTATATTTATCATTATTATCAATAAAAGCACCAATAATATCTGCAATTTCTATTGAATTTTCGTATTTTTTTTCCCATTTTAAGTCACTTTCAAGATGAATTTGTTTATCAAAATATTTAGATAAAAATTTCGATATTTCACCAGATTTGCTACTATATAAATTAACAATCGTATACATAAAAAATCTCCTTTTAAAAATAGTATTTCTTTTTTACTTTTATCTATACGAAAGAATAAAAGGTAAATTTATGGAAATAATACCATTAAGGTGAGATTTTTATGAAAAAGAGATTAAAATGGTTTATCTTCTGTATAACAATTATTACTAATATTTTATTATTGTCTGGTTGTAGTAATAATAATGAAGAACAATTACTAAAAGATAAATTAACAAGTGAAATACAATATTTTGATTCAACGATTTCTAATATGTTAAACAAAGCAAATGGTTTAAAACTTGATAATTATAAAGTAATTTCTAAAAAAATTGAAGATAAAAAACAAAATGATGCTAGTAGTAGTGGACAAAGTGATGGAGGCAGTTCTTCTAGTCGGTTCTAAAGAAGATGAAGGAAATTCTAATAATAGTAGTTCTTCAAATGAAGAAGAAAGCCAAAAAAATGACTATGAATATAAAATGATAGAAAATAGTATTTTAGTTTCTTCAAAAACACCAGATTGGGATGGTTTAACTAAGGATATTGAACTTATTTATTCTGATTGGGCAGTTATTACTCTTGATTTATATAAGCAAAATATAGATAATCAAAAAATTCTAAGCTTTAATACAGATTTAGATAATTTAGCAAAAGCAATTAAGGAAAAAAATAAAGTACAAACTTTAGTTTTGCTTTCTAAACTATATTCTTACATTCCAGTATATTATGCAGGATTTTCAAATGATCAAATGGAAACTAATTTATATAAAGTAAAATCTAATATATTTAATGCATACTCTATAATTGAACAAAATAATGTTCAAGAAGTAAAAAAACAGATACAAACTGCTGAAGAATCAATGATTGCTATGATGAATAATATGGGCAATAAAAATCAAAAAGCATACAATTTAAATAAAGCATATATTTTATTAAAAGATTTACAAAATACAGTAGATAAAAATGATAGTGACATTTTTTATTTAAAATATAAAAACTTAATAGAAGAATTAAATGTTTTATAATTATTATCTTTTTAATTATATAACTATATAGAAACAGAATATAAAACTAATAAAATTTAATCTAAAAATATATTGAACTTGTTTTAAATCTGTAGTACAATAAAAATATAAGTAAATTGAATGGTTGCATATAGCAATATCGAAAGATAGCGTATGAGGAAAGTCCGGGCTCCATAAGAGCAAATGATGCTGGATAACGTCCAGTGGAGGAAACTCTAAGGAAAGTGCAACAGAAAATAACCGCCAAGTGATTTCTTATAAAACTACGTTTTGTAAGAAAAAAGAGCAATGTAGATTTAATCAAAAATTGCTCTCTGACATGGTAAGGGTGAAAAGGTGAGGTAAGAGCTTACCGCAAATATGGTGACATATTTGGTCAATGTAAACCCCATCTGGAGCAACACCTTGTAATTCCAAAAAGGCTAAGATGCTCTTTCATCTTTTTGGTTTAGGTGGCTTAAGACATATAGTAATATATGTAATAGATAAATGACCATTCACGACAGAACCCGGCTTATAGATTTACTTTTATAAATAAAAAAGATAGGAATACCTATCTTCTTTATTTTATTATATATTTCAACATCCTTTATTTTTTCGTTTCTGGTGGTGTATAAGTTATAATATCACCAATTTCGCAGTTAATAGTTTTGCAAATTCTAGCCAATAAATTTAAATCAATCTTTTGCATTTCGTTTTTACAATATTTTAGTAATTGATTATAATGAATTTGAGCATTCCTTGATAAACTTGAGCGACTAATTTTATGATTTTTCATATATTCATCTAAGTGTAAATCGATTTTTCCCCATTCTTGTTCCATATATTGATTCACCTCTCTATAAAGCAAATCTTATCATTAAAATATACTATTAGACAATTAGGAGAAGACATAGTATGTTTATGCATATAAATCCTATAAAATGTTAAATTTTGTAATAATACTTTCCATATCATTTGGTAACTTACATACTATATTCATTTTCTTTTTTGTTATAGGATGATAAAAAGAAACTTTATAAGCATGAAGAGCTTGTCTTTCCATATAAGGAGATTCTTTTCCATATAGAGTATCTGCTATAATAGAATGACCAATATAAGAAAAATGAACACGAATTTGATGAGTTCTGCCAGTTTCAAGTATAACTTTTATAACTGATAATTTAACAGACAATTCTTTTAAAATTTCATAATGAGTAATTGCAATATCTGAATCTTTATCAAAAGAAACTTCTCTTTCAATAATACTATCATTTTTTCTTTTAATAGGAACACTTATTGTACCAATCTTATTTTTTAAAATACCTTCTATAATTGCAATATATTCTTTTTTAAAAATATTTCGTTTCATTTGCTTTATAAGAGATTCTTGTATATATTCATTTTTAGCAAAAATAACTATACCGTGATGTATCTTTATCAAGTCTATTAACAGGTCGAATTTTCTTTTTTAATCCAATTTGTTCAAAATAATATTTAACACCATTTGATAAACTATCTTTATAATGTTTTATAGAAGGATGGATAGGAAGATAGGGAGGTTTATTAATAATAAGTAAACTATCATCTTCATATAAAATAGATAAGTCCATTTTTGTAGGTACAATATTAAAGCTATCTTCTTCCATATCTAAAAATACTTCGATAAAGTCATTTAAATATACTTTTTGTTGTATATTTGTTACTTGTGAATTTAGATAAATTTTTTGATTAGATTTTAACTTTAATAATAATCTGTCTGAAACTCCAAATTCTTCTTTTAAAACCTGTTTTATATTTTCATATTTATTGTCTAATAACTTGTATTCTAACTTCATATATTCCTCCACTAATAATTATAGCATCTTTTTATTAAGTTAGGGAAAAATCTTGTAATTTTTTTACTTTATTAATATAATGTTATTATAAGAAAGTGAGGAGAAAATAAATGTCTTTTATTGAAGAAATGAAGAAAAAAGCAAGTACATCTATTAAAACGATTGTATTACCAGAAGCAACCGATATTCGTATAATAGAAGCAGCAAGTATAATTAAAAAGGAAGGATTTGCTAATATTATTTTGTTAGGAAACAAAGAAGAAATAAAAAAAATAGCTATTGACAATAGTATTGATATTAGCAACATAGAAGTAATAAATCCTATTGATTCCCAAAAATATGAGGAATATGTAAATTCTTTTTATGAACTTAGGAAATTAAAGGGCATTGATTATTACAAAGCAAAAGAAATTATTAAAAATCCTGTTTATTTTGGAATGATGATGGTAAAGATGGGGGATTGTGATGGACTTGTTTCAGGAGCAATTCATTCAACTGCAGATACCCTAAGACCAGCTCTTCAAATTTTAAAAACATCACAAAATACAAAATTAGTTTCTGCTTTCTTTGTAATGGTAGTACCAAATTGTACTTATGGTGAAAATGGTACATTTGTGTTTTCAGATTGTGGTTTAAACCCAAATCCAAATGCAGAAGAATTATCTGAAATTGCTATATCATCTGCAAAAAGTTTTGAACAATTAACTGGAAAAAAGGCAAATGTTGCTATGTTATCGTTTTCAACATATGGTAGTGCAAAATCTGATTCAACAGAAAAAGTAATAGAAGCTACTAATTTAGTAAAAGAAAAAATGCCAAATATAACAATTGATGGAGAATTACAATTAGATGCTGCAATTATTCCAGAAATTGCAAACAATAAGGCACCAGGAAGTGCAGTACAAGGAAATGCTAATACTCTTATTTTTCCAAATTTAGACGCAGGAAATATTGGATATAAATTAACTCAACGTTTAGCAAAAGCAGAAGCCTATGGACCATTATGTCAAGGAATTGCAAAACCTGTTAATGATTTATCAAGAGGATGTAGTAGCTTAGATATTGTAGGTGTTGTTGCAATTACTGCAGTACAAGCCCAAATAAATCAATAGTATTGTGCTAAAAACATATAAAATTTTTAAAAATACTATGTTATTATTTTAGATTATGATATAATAGTAAAAATTTAATAGGAGGTTCGAAAATGAAAATTTTAGTGCTAAATTGTGGAAGTTCATCATTGAAATATCAGTTAATTGATATGAAAACACAAGAGGTTTTAGCTTCTCGGAAAATATGAAAGAATAGGAGAAGAAGAAGCTTTTATTACACATAAAGTAAATGGACAAAAAATAGAAATTAAAAATAGTGCAAAAAATCATGAAGAAGCAATTAATTTTACTTTACAACAATTAATAAATCCAGAATATAAAGTAATTGATAGTTTAGATGAAATTGAGGCTATTGGTCATAGGTTAGTTCATGGTGGAGAAAAAATTACAGAATCAATTATAATTGATGATAAAGTAGTAGAAGTATTAAAAGAATGTACAGACTTAGCACCACTACATAATCCAGCAGGAATAATAGGAGTAGAAGCTTGTAAAAGAGTAATGCCAGGAAAGCCAATGGTGGGTGTATTTGATACAGCATTTCATCAAACAATTCCAGAAGAAAGATATTTATATCCAATTCCTTATGAATATTATAAAAAATATGGAATTAGGAAATATGGTTTTCATGGAACATCTCATATGTATGTTTCAAAAAGACTTGCCCAAATAGAACATAAATCAATAGAGGATTTAAAAATAGTTACTTGTCATTTAGGACAAGGTTCTAGTATTTGTGCAATTGAAGGTGGAAGAAGTGTTGATACTAGTATGGGACTTACGCCTCTTGCTGGAGTTCCTATGGTAACAAGAAGTGGAGATATTGATCCATCTGTTGTAACATTTATTATGAAAAAAGAAAACAAAACAGCTGGGGAAGTAGAGAACCTTTTAAACAAAGCATCTGGAGTACAAGGAATTTCAGGATTAGCTCCAGATTTTAGAGTAATTGAAAATGAATCTGTAATAGGAAATAAAAGAGCTCTTATTGCTATGAACAATTTTAAATATTCTGTAGCTGGATATATTGCAAAATATGCAGTAGCTATGAAGGGTATAGATGCAATTATTTTTACAGGAGGTGTTGGAGAAAATCAAATTAATATTCGTAAAGGAATTTGTGAATATTTAGGTTTTATGGGTGTAGAACTAGATGAACAAAGAAATAATGTAAGAAGTGAAGAAAAACTAATTTCAAAAGATACTTCAAAAGTACGTGTATATGTAATTCCAACAAATGAAGAATTAATGATTGCAAAAGAAACTGAGAGATTAGTAAAATAGAAAAATGTTTTGCAAATTATATATTTATGTAGTATAATGTTATTTATGTTAATTATAAAATTAGGAGGATTAAATATGGCAAAAATTTTAGAAGATATTTCAAGAACATTTAATGAATTTTTATTATTACCAAACTTAACAACCAAGGATTGTATTCCAAATAATGTTTCTTTAAAAACACCACTTGTTAAATTTAAAAAAGGAGAAGAACCTAAATATTCAGCCAATGTACCTATGGTATCTGCTATTATGCAATCTGTTTCAGGAGAAGAAATGGGAATTGCTCTTGCAAGAGAAGGTGGAGTTGCTTTTATTTATGGTGCACAATCTATTGAATCACAAGCAGAAATGGTTTATCATGTAAAAAAACATAAAGCAGGTTTTGTAATTAGTGATTCTAATGTAAAAAGTGGTACAACATTAAGAGAAGTAATTGAACTAGTAGAAAAGACAGGACATTCTACTGTTATGGTAACAGAAGATGGAACAGCCAATGGCAAATTTTTAGGAATTGTAACAGATAAAGATTATCGTATTACAAGAGATAATCAAGACGCACCTATTGATGAATTTATGACTAAAGCGCAAGATGTTATTTGTGCTAAAAAAGGAATTACTTTATCAGAGGCAAATGATATTATTTGGGATAATAAAATTAATTGTTTACCAATTTTAACAGAAGATGGAAATTTAAAATATCTAGTATTTAGAAGAGATTATGAAGAAAGAAAAAATAATCCTAATTCATTATTAGACGAAAATAAACGATATATTGTAGGAGCAGGTATTAATACAAGAGATTATGAACAACGAATACCAGCTTTAGTAGAAGCAGGAGTAGATATGGTATGTATGGATTCTTCTGATGGATATTCAATATGGCAAAAACAAACTATTGAATTTGTTAGACAAAAATATGGTGATAATGTTAAAATCGGAGCAGGAAATATAGTAGATAAAGAAGGATTTCGTTATTTAGCAGAAGCTGGTGCTGATTTTATCAAAGTTGGTGTTGGTGGAGGATCTATTTGTATTACTCGTGAGACTAAAGGAATAGGACGTGGACAAGCAAGTGCTTTGATTGATGTTGTAGCTGCTCGTGATGAATATTTTAAAGAAACTGGAATTTATATTCCAATTTGTTCAGATGGAGGAATTGTACATGACCACCACATTACAATTGCACTTGCTTTAGGTGCTGACTTTGTTATGATGGGAAGATATTTTGCTCGTTTTGACGAAAGCCCAACAAGAGTATTAAAAGTAGGGAATAATTATGTAAAAGAATATTGGGGAGAAGGTTCAAATCGTGCTAGAAATTGGCAAAGATATGACCTTGGTGGAGACAAAAACAAATTATCTTTTGAAGAAGGTGTTGATTCGTATATTCCATATGCAGGTTCTTTAAAAGATAATTTAGCAGTAACAGTAGCAAAAATTAAATCAACCATGTGTAATTGTGGAGCAATCACTATTCCTGAGTTACACGAAAAAGCAAGATTAACTTTAGTTTCCCAAGTAAGTATAACAGAAGGTAGTGCTCATGATGTTATGCTAAAAGAAGTAGATAAAAGTTACAAATAAGATATAAAAAGAACTCTATTTTTTAAAGAGTTCTTTTTTACTCTATAAAAACATACATATTTTAAATTAAAAGCTAATAAAATGTAAAGTATCAAAATATACTTATAAGAAAATATTGACAGTTTTTGTCGAAAATAGTAATATATATATATTTGAAAATAAAAGTAAGAGGGAAATAAAAATGGAGAAAGAAGCAAAAAAGAATTTAAAAAACTCATATCTTATTTTTGTTATATTATTTCTTGCTGTTTCAACATCTATTATAGGAATTGCAATATGGAATAATGAAAGTAGAAAAAATGCTATTCCCACTATTTCTTTAATTGGGGATAGTAATTTAACATTAAAAGTTAATGACAATTATATAGAACAAGGAGCATCAGCAAGTCATAATAATGAAGATATTAGTTCAAATATTATTATTGAAGGAACTGTAGATACTACAAAACCTGGTCAATATAGATTAAGATATACTGCATATAATAAAAAAAATACAAATTTCACACAAATAGAAAGAACAGTATTAGTAAAAGATGAAATACCACCAACAATTACTTTAAAAGGTAAAAAAGAAGTAACTATAAATATAAATGAAACTTATAAAGATGAAGGTTGTACTGCACAAGATAATTATGATGGAGATATTACAAATAAAGTAGTAATTACAGGAGAAATAGATACTAAAAAAGAAGGTGAATATGTAATTACATATTCAGTAGAGGATTCATCTTTTAATAAAACTGAAGAAACAAGAAAAGTAGTAGTAAAAAAGTTAAAAAATAAAACCACCAATAATACAGTGTCTACTAATACCGTAATAAAATCTTCTAAAACTGAGGGACTTCCAGTATTAATGTATCATTTCTTTTATAATGAAAGTAAAGGCGAAAAAGGAAAAGATAATAACTGGATGGAGATATCTAGTTTTGAAGAACAAATGAAATACTTATCAGATAATAAATACTATTTTCCAAATTGGAAAGAAGTAGAAGATTATATTGATGGAAAAATAACATTACCTAAAAAAAGTATTGTAATTACAATTGATGATGGAGATGAATCATTTATTAAATATGCTATACCGATTATAGAAAAATATAATGTAAAAGCTACATCTTTTGTTGTAACTAGTTGGAATGGAGACTGGTTACCTAAATCTTATAGTTCAAGTAATTTAGATTTTCAATCTCATTCACATGATATGCATAGATCTGGTACAAATGGAAAAGGCAGATTTGTAAATTTAAATTATAACGAAGCTTTACAAGATGTAACTAAATCCAAAAATATAATTGGAAACTGTACAATATTTTGTTATCCATTTGGCCATTATAATGATAATGCAATAAAAGTATTAAAAGATGCAGGATACAAATTAGCATTTACAACAAGAGGGGGAAAAGTATATAAAGGAGCAAATAAATTTACTTTACCGCGAGTACGTATGTCAAAGGGAATTAGTTTATCTTCATTTAAAGAAATGATAAAATAATTTGAAATTATATATAAAGTATGATAATATATATTCGATATGTTTTTTGTATTAACTTAGTTATATTATAACTTATGTAAAAAAAGGAGGAAACCAAATGCCATATCGGAATTATCGAGAAGTAAACAAAGTACAACAAATGCTTAAAGGAAAAAAAGTATCAGATTCAAAATTAAAAAAAATGATACAACAAAAATATCCTCATAAGCAGGCATGTCAATACAATGATATTGTATCAAAAGTTAAAAAAAGTATTAACCCTATATAAAAAATGGCATGTAAGGTGTGGAGAGATTACTAAAAAAAGACTATAAAGAATGCATTTCATTCTTTGTAGTCTTTTAATATTTTATTCCCATTCAATAGTAGCTGGTGGTTTTCCTGTAATATCATAAACAATTCTATTTACATGATTAACTTCATTTACAATTCGGCTAGAAACTTTTTCTAAAATTTCATAAGGAATTTTAGAAAAAACAGCTGTCATAAAGTCTGATGTGCTAACAGCACGAAGAGCAATTGTATAATCATAGGTTCTATCATCTCCCATAACGCCAACACTTTTTAGATTTGTTAATACAGCGAAATATTGATTAATATCTTTATCAAGTCCAGCTAATTTAATTTCTTCTCTAAAAATAGCATCAGCATCTTTTAATATAGTTAACTTGTCATCTGTAATATCTCCTATAACACGAATAGCAAGTCCAGGACCTGGGAATGGTTGACGATATACTAAATTTTCAGGAATTCCTAATTCTAAACCAGTTTTACGAACTTCATCTTTAAATAAATCTCTTAATGGTTCTACAATTTCTTTAAAATCAACATAATCAGGAAGTCCACCCACATTGTGATGGCTCTTGATAGTAGTTCCTTTTCCTAAACCGCTTTCAATAACGTCTGGATAAATAGTTCCTTGTACTAGATAATCAACTGTTCCAATTTTTTTTGCTTCTTCTTCAAATACACGAATAAATTCTTCTCCAATAATTTTTCTTTTGGTTTCTGGGTCAGTAACTCCAGCAAGTTTTTCTAAGAAACGGTCTTTAGCATTTATGCGAACTAAATTAATATCAAATTGATTCCTAAAAATTTCTTCTACTTCATCTCCTTCATTTTTACGAAGAAGACCATGGTCAACAAAAATACACGTTAAGTTTTTTCCAATTGCTTTGTGTACTAAAACTGCAGCAACAGAAGAATCAACACCTCCAGATAAGGCACATAAGGTCTTTTTATCACCAATTTTTTCTTTTAAATTGTGAATAGTTTCTTCTACAAAAGATGACATTTTCCAATCTCCATGGCAACCACATACACCAAACAAAAAGTTTTTAATCATATCAATTCCGATTAATAGTATTATTTACTTCTGCATGAAATTGAATTGCATAGAATTTTTTATCTTTATTTTCCATAGCAGCAATAGGGCAAGTAGCTGTTTGTCCAATCACTTTAAATCCTTCTGGAACTTTTGATACAAAGTCAGTATGACTCATTAAACAATCATTTACATTACTAAAACCGCTAAACAATAAAGAGGAATTATCAATATTAACAGGAACTACTCCATATTCACGTTTTTCTGCTCTTGTTACTGTTCCTCCCATTACTTGAGTCATTACTTGCATTCCATAACAAATTCCTAAAATAGGAATACCTAATTCAAAAATTTTAGGATCACACATTTTAGCATCTTCAACATAAACACTTGATGGACCACCTGTAAAAATAATTCCTTTTGGATTTTTTTCTTTAATTTTTTCTATTGAAATATCATAAGGTACAATTTCTGAGTATACATTACATTCTCTAACGCGCCTTGCAATTAACTGATTATATTGACCAAAGAAGTCAAGAATTAAAATAGTTTCATTACTTTTCAATTTTTTATCCTCCTATATACAAATTTACATTTATTTTAACATGATTTACTAAAAAAGTACAGTTTTATACAATTTTTTTATGTTTTACTACTCTATTCAAAATATGCATAAATTAATTATAAGTTAAAAAACACATTTAAAACTATGTAGCAAAATTTACATAATTTCATAATATATTATATATAAAACAAAAAGGAGAGGAGGCTATATATATTGAAATTAGAAGGAAAAAAGGTCGGTTTTGCTATGACTGGTTCTTTTTGTACATTTAAAAGCACAATTCCAAAAATAAAAGCAATTGTGGAGCAAGGAGCAGAAGTAGTTCCCATAATGTCATTTAATGCATATGAATTAGATACTAAATTTGGAAAAGCACAAGACTTTATTTGTGAAATAGAAGACATTACTGGTAAAAAAATTATTCATACAATTCCAGAGGCAGAACCAATTGGACCTAAAAAAATGACAGATATTATGATTATAGCACCATGCACAGGAAACACTATCGCAAAATTAGTAAATGGTATTACTGATACTCCAGTAACAATGGCTGCTAAATCTCATTTAAGAAATAATAACTCATTAGTAATTGCTGTATCAACCAATGATGCACTAAGTGGTAATGCATCTAATATTGGTTGTTTATTAAATAGAAATAACTATTTTTTTGTTCCATTAAGGCAAGACAATCCAATTACAAAGCCACGTTCATTAGTATTTGATCCAGAATATATTATTAAAACCTTAGAATACGCTTTAGAAAAAGAGCAAATTCAACCAATTTTGTTATGAATATAAAATAAAAAGTATAAATGTTAAATTACAAAAAGAGATAGAGTTTTATAAATTGTATACTGAAAACTTATAAAAATGATTTATGAAAATTAAATACAGAAAGCTTCGAAGATTATTTTCTTTCGAAGCTTTCTGTTGTTTTTACTATTTAAATTTTACTAGTACATAAATAGATTCAATTATATTAAGAGTTTCACTAATTAACAGAACAATACCTGCAAGAGAAGTAATTGCAACAGCTGTTCCGAAAGGATTAAAAATAATTATAAATCCAAAAACTATTGTTAGAATTGATAAAATAAAAAGAGTTATCCAATTACTTGTTTCAGCAGCTCTTATATTAAAGGAAAACTGTAATTTAATAATTCCTTCAACAATAATCCAAGTACCAATAATAAAAGGTAAAAAAGATACAATAATAATTTGAGGATTATAAACAAAGAAAAAGCCTAATAATATACCTAATATTCCTTGTAATAATTCAAAGCTAAAAGTCTTAAATTCTTTAGAACTTGAAAAATAAGAAACAACATGTATGATACCATCTAAAATTGCAATACAACCTAGTAATTTCATAATGAAATTTAAAGAAGCAACAGGCTTTATAATCAAAAATAATGAAAGAATCAATAATAATGCAGAAACAATTAATGTGTTAGCGCTATATTTTCTAATAAATGAACTATTCAAAATAGTGTACCTCCTTTTAAAAATTTTACTATATTACTAATATAACACATAATGAGTAATTTGTTAAATAAATTTTTACTAAAATGCATAAAAAACAATCGAACATTTTTTTACTTTTTTAAGAAAAAGTATTGACAATGAACTTTTGTTTGGTTATAATGCTTATATAAGGAATAAATGTTCGTTACAAACTAGTAACAAAACTCATTAAAAGGGGGAAATATAAATGAATTTAAAAATAGTAAATGGGAAAAAATTTTTAAGAAGTATTATACTAATATTTATATTTATAATGATAGGAAGTTTTATTATTGTAAATAAAACATTATCACATGCAGAAGTTAAATTTAAAACAATTTGTATTTCAAATGGAGATACTTTGTGGGATATTGCAAAAGAAGAACAAATTTCAAATGATTACTATAAAAATAAAGACATTAGAAATATTATATATGATATTAAACTTACAAATCATATGTCAAATAGTAATTTAAAAACAAATCAAGAATTAAAGATAAGAGAATTATAATTTACATAAAACAACAATTCATGTTGACATAAATTGTTGAATGTGATAAAATCAAATAAGAAATCATTAACAAAGCTATTTTAATGCTTATAGTAAAAAAAATACATTACTAGGGCATTAAAATCCTCTAGTAATGTATTTTTTAGAGGAGGAAGCGAAAATGACACAATTAGAAAAAGTAGTAGAATATCAAAATTACTTGAAAGGTTTTTTCAAACAAGTAATAGAAGAAGTCGAAACAATACTTCCACAACATATGCAAGAAATAAGTTCTAATTCATTGAATCCTGCTTTAGAAAAATTATCCATTACAGTAAACGATGAATGTATGAGTGTTAGAGTTTCGTTTTCAAAAATAGTCAAATCTTGTGTACACGTGAATAGAATAGAAATAATATCAGAACATGATAGACCTATATCTGTTCCTATACATTACTCTATAGAAGTTCCTATAAAAAATTTATAGAGTAATATTAAAAAACCATATATTGTGATGATTATTCTTACAAAAAATGCCTATTAAATAACTTTTGTTATTTGATAGGCATTTTATACAACAAGCTTAAGTTTCATTTAATTATTAAGATAAGGTGTTATTCATATCTTGAATCCATTTTTCTTATTAATTATAATTCCTCATAAATTAGCTAATGGATTACTTTCTACTGCATTACGTACTTGTTCATTAGCAACATGAGTATATATTTCTGTTGTAGAAATACTAGCATGTCCAAGTAACTCCTGTAGTGCACGAATATCAACATTTCCGATATTGATACATAAGAGTTGCTGCAGTATGTCTTAATTTATGAACAGAATATTTATTTGTATCTAAGCCAGCTTTTTTTAATTCTCTTTTTATAATATATTGAACAGTCCTATTACTAATTCTTTCACGTCTTTCACTTAAAAATAAAGCATCTTTAGACTTGTAATTAATGCCTTCTTTTGGACGTACATTTAAATAATTTGAAATTGCTTTCATACAAGAATTATTTAAATAAATAGTACGTTCTTTATTACCTTTACCAATAACTGTCATTTTACAATCATCAAATTTAATGTCTTTTATATTTATATTAACAAGTTCAGATAAACGCATACCACAGTTTAAGAATAGGGTAGTAATAGCATAATCCCTTTGTTTATTTCTATTATCTTCGTCACTTGCAACATCTAACAATTTTTTACTATCTTCTAATGTTAAATATTTAGGTGTACGTTTATCAAGTTTTGGTGTCTCTAAATTTTGTGCAGGGTTATTATCAATTAGTTTAGCTTTTGATGATAAATACTTAAAGAATACTCTAATAGTAGAAACTTTTCTAGCTCTTGTAGAAGATTTACTTCTAAGTTCAGTCGCTAAATAAGAAATAAAGGCATGAATATCATCTAAAGTAATTTTTTGAATTATTTTAATTGGTATATCATTAAATTTAATCTTACTAAAATCTAATTCATTAGTTAATCCAAAGTGAAGTTTAATGAATTTTAAAAAAGTAGCTAAATCATAATTATATTCTTTAATGCTATTTGGTGACTTATTTAATATAGTTATAGAATAATCCAAAAATGAATTAAGGTAATCTGGATTATCTTCACGATTTATCATATAAAACCTCCTATATGAAAGTTAAGTTTTAATCAATTATATTGTGATTATACATCAAAATAAGAAAAAATCATACAATGTTTAATAAAAAAATGTAAAAAAATATAATTTTAAAATTTAGAATTATGATGTTTAGCTTAAATTAAATCCAAAATTTAGTTTTATGTTGTTTTAATCCTACTCCAATTTGCACAAAACTTTGATAATACAAAAACCATAAAATTATATTTACAAGACGAACACTTTATAGTCAAATTACTTGATAAAATAATATATATTTGTTATAATTATATTGTAATATTGGTAGTTTCCATATTTATAAAAATAATGTAAATGTGGAAATTCCTCGTTTACATTATTTTTAAGTAAAAAAATGTAAAGGAGGATATGCACAATGGAATATACCACTTTTAAAGAGAAACAAGAGAAAATTATGGAAAAACGACGGCAAGAGAAAGAGAAAAAGGAAATTGAAGAAAAACAACGAAAAGAAATGGAAGATGCTAATAATAAGGATGAGATAACTTCTTTTTTTAAAGAAAACAAAGAAGTTATCATTAATGCTACTCTAGATTCTTTTATGAAAGAGTTAAACGCCACATCTTTGCCACCATATAAAGTAGAGTATAAATTAGAGACTTCGCTTTATTTTGGCTATACTCAGAATGAGTACAATGTTTTTCTCGAAGATATGATAAAGGAAGAATTAAAAAGAAAAACTGAGGCAATAGGACAGTTCGAAGTTAGTACGACAATTGTGGCGAAAAAAAATGACTATTATTCTGGTGTTACCTGGAATAGAATGATGATTATCTCTATTTCTCTGAATTTTTGATTGAACTTATATAAAACAAACGGCTAGATTATTTAGCCGTTTGTTTTATATAAGCACATTAAAATCGTTTTTAAGGCATTCTAAGATTAAAAATGATAAAATTATATATTTGATAATTTTATATACTAAAGAAAAATATTATATATTTGATATGGGAATCAGAAATTCTATATTAGGTTTTAGAAATTCTGATTATGGACATATTATAGAAAATATAGTTTTTTTTGAATTATTAAATAGAGGATATACTCTTACTATAGGAAAATTAGAGGAGAATGTAAGAAATAGAGAATTTACTTTATTAAAGAGCATAAATGATAATTACGAGAAAACTATATTAACACTAGATAGAGTATATAACGAAACATCTGAAGATGGAATAAAATGTAGAAACATTATAGATTTCCTATTAGATGAAGAATAATATGTTATGCGAATTTGAGGAGATGAGAGATAAGTGAAAAAAATGCCTACCTTAGGTGAAGGCTATGCTACAGAAAAATTAGATGGAACATGCTGTATGATAAAAGATAATAAGTTATACAGAAGATATGATTATAAAGAGGGGAGAAAACTTCCAACAAATGCAATTCCATGCCAACCTAATAAAGATACTATTACTGGACATTGGCCACATTGGTTATTATGTGATAGAAATAATCCTTCTGATAAATATCATTTTGAAGCATTTGATAAAAACACTTCATGGGAAGATGGTACTTATGAATTAATAGTATTACATGAACAAGGAAATCCTTATAAATTAGATACAGATATATTAGAAAAACATGGCAAACGAATATTAACTAATGCTCCAAGAACATATGAGGGCTTAAAAGAGTATTTAAACAATAATATTATATTGAAGGAATTGTTTTTTATAGAGATAACGGAGAAATGTGTAAAATCAAAAGAACAGATTTTGGATTTAAATGGAAAGAATAATTTTGAATTTTCATTTTGTGTAAAGTTTAATTTTTAAAATTTAATTCCAACAAACTAACATTTAATATAACGAGGCATGAGAATTGATTTTAAGCCATTTTAAAAATATACCTTTTTGAGTTTTAATTATTAAAAATGTGAACATGTGCAAGAATGTAAATGTAAAAAACGTGAAAATTTTTAAATGATAATATATAAAAAACGTGAAACATGATTGATTTTTATTAAAAGATAGTATATACTAATAGTATGGAGGTATTACTATGAAAAGAAAAATTTATCAAGAATTAATAGATTGGAAAAACAATAATATTCAAAAACCATTAATGGTAATTGGTGCAAGACAAATAGGAAAAACATATATTATAAATGAATTCTGTAAAAATGAATTTGAAAATTATATATATATAAATTTACTAGAACATTCTGAAATAATAAAAATATTTAAAGAAGAAATTAATACATTAGATAAATTTAAAAGAATTAAAATATATCTAGATATTGATATTAATCTTGAAAATACAATAATATTCTTTGATGAAATACAAGAATCTGAAGAACTAATAAGTGCATTGAAATATTTTAATGAAAGTGAAGAACCTTTCAAAATAGTTTGTGCAGGAAGTTTATTAGGAGTAAAATTAAAAAGAATGCATTCTTCTTTTCCTGTTGGTAAAGTAAAAATGCTAAATATGTATCCAATGGACTTTGAGGAATTTTTAATGGCTAATGGGAGTAATGCCCTTATTGATGAAATAAAGAATTGTTATAAAAATAATATAGCAATTGATTCTGTATTGCATAACAAATCATTAAATCTATATAGATTATATCTATGTGTTGGTGGAATGCCAGAATCTATAAATAATTTGCTTGCTAATGATAAAGATATTTTAAAATATGATAAAAGTATTATCGAAGATATTTATCAATCATATTTGAATGATATGAATAAATATGTTGAAAACAAATTTGAAGCTAGTAAAATAGAAACTATATATAAATCTATTCCATCACAAATTGGAAATCAAAGTAATAAATTTCAATATGGAAAAATATCATCAAATGCTAGAAAAAGAGATTATGAAACGGCATTAAATTGGCTTCTTTCTAGTACAATGGTTCACAAATGTCCTATATTAAATAAGGTAGAAATACCTCCTTTAGGCTTTATTATAGATGATCATTTTAAATTATATTTGAGTGATGTGGGTATTTTATTAAATATGTTGCAGGTACAATTTAAAGATATAATACTAGATAACCTTTTGCAATATAAAGGAATTATTGCAGAAAATTATATTGCAATGCAATTAATAGCAAATAACAATTCATTGATATATTGGGAATCAGGTAATCAAGCTGAAGTAGATTTTATACTATACAATGATGATGGTATAATACCTATTGAAGTAAAAGCTGATGATAATGTTGGAAGTAAAAGCCTTAATGTTTATATGAAAAGGTATAATCCTAAATATGCTATAAGAATTTCAACTAAAAATTTTGGCATAACTAATAATATAAAATCTATACCACTTTATGCTGCATTTTTGATAAAATAGTAAAACAAACTAAAAATTATACATGTTTTTAAAATATATTGTTGTGTAATAATAATGTAAAAGTAGCTAACCTAAAGGAATAGTAAGACTTCAGAGGTAGGAGCAAAACAAGTAATCTTATATATTTAATTCCTAACTCTATTTGCACAAAACTTTGATAATACAAACCAAGAATAGAGAATTTATTATGCAAATTGTAATATTTAACATAATGTGGTATAATTGATATTAGATATGGGATTACCAAAGTAACATTTTCCTATATGTATATAGTAACTATTATTACAATACAAAATGGAGGAAGAAAAGTGACAAAAAAGGATATGACAGAATTCGATTCGGCTGCAAAAGCAATGAACGAAGCTGGTTACAAAAACATCACTGCTGATATAATTGAAAAGAGTGAGAATCAGCATGGAGCTATTGTCTATATTGCTGTAGTTGGTGATGCGATGGCTATTTATACTCCTCAGTATAGGAGAGAGCCAGTCAAGTTTGTTTGCTTCTAAAAGTCATAAGCCTGCCCATTTGCGAAAGCAAATAGGCAGGCTTTCTTATAAACATCAGCATTAGAGATATAAGATGCCATTAAAATTATACAACTTGTGCAAAGTTAATTTTACAACAATTTCAAAACCCGAACATTTGTTAATTGTAAATTTTTAGAAACAATTTTTCATTATAATAATTATTTTATAGATTTATTATAACGAAAATCGTTTTTTAGACATTTTATAATTACACTAATAAAATTAATCATCTTATAATACAAAACTATTATAAGTCGATTATAATTTGATAATAAATCTTCATAGTATAATTCATTATTATATAAAATTATCATTTTAATGTGATTTTTGAAAAATCGTATAATTATTGCAGCAACTGGTGTTTAGCTCAAAAAGTGTAAAACATGCGACGCACGAGAATCGATTTTAAGCCATTTTAAAAAAATAGACATATAGTTTGTTGTCTGCAAAATCAAGCAAAATACTGAAATATAAGGACTTTAAGGAATTTTGATAAAATAATCTAAAGTTATATAAAATTTTTTTAAAATTATGAGGTTACAATAATGAAAAAAATCCAATCAGAAATAATCAAAAATAATGAAGCTCCAGAATCGATTTGAAGACGATTTTATTAAAAAGTAGTATAGTTTGTTGTTAATAATAAGCCGAAACAGGCCGTATTAAAGGAATAGCAAGATTTTATAGGTAGGACCATTTGACATGGTTTTATATTTTACTCCTGTTTCTATTTGCACAAAACTTTGATTTTGTGCAATGTTGTATTTATAAATCATAAGTAGAAAATAGAACTTTGTATTTATATTCTCTTTCTACCTATCATCTATTTACAATATGTTTCATCATACTTTTTATTTAAATTCCTTTAAAAAGAATTCCATTCTTGTGATAAAGTCTGCATTTGTTTTTGTTGCTACTAATTGTTCAATTAATTGTTCTGTAACATCTGATACAGACATTGATGACATTGCTTTTCTTAAAGCAAATACTGTTTCTAATTCTTTTGAATCTAATATTAAATCTTCGCGCCTTGTACCAGATTTATTAATATCAATTGCAGGAAAAATTCTCTTTTCAGATAAGGCTCTGTCTAAATGAACTTCCATATTTCCAGTTCCTTTAAATTCTTCAAATATTACCTCATCCATTCTACTTCCTGTTTCAATTAATGCAGATGCTAAAATTGTTAAACTTCCACCATTTTCAATATTTCTTGCGGCTCCAAAAAATTTTTTAGGTTTATGTAATGCACTTGGATCAAATCCTCCAGACAAAGTTCTTCCAGATGATGGAATTACTAAGTTATATGCTCTTGCAAGCCTTGTTATACTATCTAATAATATTACAACATCTTTATTTTGTTCTGTTAATCTTTTTGCACGTTCTAATACCATTTCTGCTACCTTTACATGATGTTCTGGTAATTCATCAAATGTAGAATAAATAACTTCTCCTTGTATAGAACGTTTCATATCTGTAACTTCTTCTGGTCTTTCATCAATTAGTAATACAATTAGTTCTACTTCTGGATTATTTTTACTAATGCTGTTTGCAATTTTCTTTAATAATGTAGTTTTACCTACCTTTGGTGGAGCAACAATTAGCCCTCTTTGCCCCTTTCCAATTGGAGAGATTAAATCTATAAGACGCATAGCATATTCATTTGATATTGTTTCTAGGCGTAATCTTTCTTCAGGATAAATTGGTGTTAAATCATCAAAGTTTTTTCTTTTATATGCTTTTTCAGGAGCTTCTCCATTTACTTCTCCAACAAAAATAAGAGCTGGAAATTTTTCTCCTTCTTTTGGTAAACGTGAAATACCTTTAATTCTATCCCCTGTATCTAATTTAAATCTTCTAATTTGAATAGGTGAAATATAAATATCATTTGGTGTTGATAAATAATTATCTCCTCTCAAAAATCCATAGCCATCTGGTAATACTTCTAAAATCCCTTCTACTATTTGATCTTCATCATTTGTTAATTTATATGAAGAATCTTCATCATTATTTTCGTTTTTTTCTTTAATACTAGTATTTTTCTCATCTACTAAAAGAGTAATTAATTCTTCTTTTTTTAATTTTGAAATATTTTTTACATTTTTTTCCTTTGCTATTTGTTTTAATTCCGTTAATGGCATGTTTTCGTAGTCCATAACTACCTCCTATTTATCTATATGTTTTTTACAATCTTAATTTGGAAATATTAAAAGAATGAATAAAAAGAATTAGAATGAAAATATTGTTTATATTACAATTTTTTTAGTTATAGATATCTTCAAACTGATATAATCCATAAAACATTTTAGTGGTTTTATGGATTATTTTACTTTCCAATATCAATATAAACTCGTTCATTTGGCAAATACATATCTAATTTTTCACGAGCTAATGCTTCAATATATTCTGGTGAAGTAATATTTTCTTTTGTTGCAAGTAATGTTTCTTTATGTTCTTCTTCTTCTTGTATTTTTGCTTTTAAATTATTTTGTTCATTATTATATGCATTTAAAGATTTTTGTTGATTAATAAATGTAATTGATACATATAAAAATATAGCAACTAAAAAAAACTTCTTTAATAATTTTTTTATTTTCATCTGTAAATTCTCCAATTTTATTAAAATTCTTAATGAAATTTTATCTCATTATATATAATTCTACATTAAAATTAAAAATCCTTCTTAATTCTATCTTTTTTCGTCAAAATATCAGAAAAATGTAATGCTTTTATTGAATTAAATTTAACTAATTTAGCAAAACTTTTTCTAAAATTAATAAAAATGAAAGAAAAAGGTCGAATTAGTATTCTTTTTAGTATGCTTATTATAAATTTTATTGGAATTAATAAAACAAATGAAATTTTTTTAAATACTGCTTTTATAAAACTAATTACTGCAACACTAAATTGGATAATATATTTACTTACTGTTAATAAATATAAAAGTACTCCTAAGATGATTCCTAAGAATATATATAATCGAATTTCTCCGATTATTAAAAGAAAAAATGAAGTACAAAGTTAAAATACCTGTTAATATCCAAAAAACTATATCTTCTATATATGTTAGCATATCTGATGTCTTGAACGATTTTCTAAGTATTCTAAAACAATCGAATAATAATCCAATAAAGATACCATTTATACTAAATATAATAAATAAATAAGCTTGATTATTCAATTTTGTAACACCCTCTTGTTTTTATTTAAAAATTTTACCTAATAAATTACCTGTTTTTTTATCTAATTCTTTTTGAGTATAACTCATATCGCAAATATCACCTTCAACAATAACTTCAGATGTGTCTATACTTAATTTATTAATTCTTAAATCTTCACCTTTTATTGTTAGTAATCCGAAGTTCTGTTTCAACAATAACAATTTGGTCATCAAAACTTAATACATCTAAAACACCAGATATACTTAATTTTTCTCTATTTTCTAATACAAGATTTTGTATAATATTATTGCTTAAATTTTTTCTTTCTTCAATAGTCATATTTTATTCTCTCCTTTTTATTTTATAGTCTATGTGTTATATATATTCACACCTTGACCCACTTAGAACTAATAGAATTATAAATTTACAAAAAGGACACATAAAGAATTATATATATAAAGAATACTGTTTCTAAATAGAAACAGTATTCTTTATAAACTTATCATGTATAGCATTTAGTGCTATTTCTGCAACATTGCTATTTACTAAAACAGATATTTTAATTTCTGATGTGCTTATCATATGCATATTAATATTATTTTCATATAAAGTTTCAAACAATGTAGCAGCAATTCCTGGATTGTTTGAAATTCCAATTCCTACAATAGATACTTTAGACATACCTATTGATGATTTTATTTCTTCTATATCAAATTCATTTGCATGTTCATGTAATAAATCTAATGTTTCTTCTAAATCGCTTTCTTTTACAGTGAATGATATATCTTTTGCAATATGTTCTCCAAATGCTTGAACAATAATATCAACATTTATATTACAATTTGCTAATAAACGAAATACTTTATAAATTCTACCAATTTTATTAGTTTTACCTACTAAAGTTATTCTTGCAACATTATCTTCTTTTGCAACACCACTAATACATAAATTTTCTATAGATTCGCTAGATGTTACAAGTGTTCCTCTACTTGATTGTTCAAATGTTGATTTTACATAAATAGGTATATCATATTTTTTTCCAATCTCAACACATCGATTGTGTAATACTTTTGCTCCAAGACTTGCTAGTTCTAGCATTTCATCATAAGAAATTGTTTCAATTTTTGAGACCTTCTTTACGATTCTTGGATCAGCTGAAAAAATACCATCAACATCAGTATAAATATCACATTTTTCAGCATTAAGAGCAGCAGCTAATGCAACAGCTGTTGTATCAGAACCTCCCCTACCTAATGTTGTTATATTTAAATCTTTATCTACTCCTTGAAATCCTGCAACAACAACAATTTTTCCTTCTTTTAAATCTTTTTTTATTCTATCAGTTGCAATTTCTTTAATTCTAGCATTTCCATAAATTTGATTTGTAAGTATTGGAACTTGCCAACCTGTATATGAAATAGCATTATATCCTAATTGTTCTAAACACATTGCCAATTTTGAAACAGTAATTTGTTCTCCTGTTGAGACTAACACGTCATGTTCACGCTTATTTGGCATTTTAGTTATTTCAGCTTCTTCTTCAATTAATTTATCTGTTGTTTTTCCGTTGTGCAGAAACAACAACAACAACGTCATTTCCATTATCATATTCTTTTGTAATATGGCTACAGACTCTAAATAATTTATCTGTGTCTGCTACAGAACTTCCTCCAAATTTTTGTATAATGATTGCCATTTTTTAGGCACCCTCTTTTTCTTAAAGTGAAAATGATATTTAAGTCTAAATATCACTATACTATATAGTATATTATTTGGTTTAATAAAAGTTTCGATTTTTTATATATAAAAACTTACATTTTTCTACTAATATATTTATAAAAACATCATTTAGCTATTATAATGTCATTTTTAGATAACTGTGTATAAATTCACCAATTTCTCCATCCATAACAGCAGTAATATTTCCTGTTTCATAATTAGTTCTATGATCTTTTACTAAAGTATATGGACAAAAAACATATGAACGAATTTGATTTCCCCAAGCAATCTCTTTTTGTTCACCTTTTAAATCTTCAAGTTTTTGTTTTTCTTCTATTTCTTTTAAATTTAATAATTTTGATTTTAACATTTTCATTGCAGTTTCCTTGTTTTGAATTTGAGATCTTTCTGTTTGACAAGAAACTACAGTATTTGTAGGTATATGTGTGATACGTACTGCAGAGTCTGTTTTATTTATATGTTGTCCACCTGCACCTGATGCACGATAAGTATCTATTCTTAATTCTTCTGGATTAATTTCAATATTAATATCATCTGTAATTTCTGGTAATACTTCTACTGATGCAAATGAAGTATGTCTTCTTCCTCCTGCATCAAAAGGAGAAATACGTACTAATCTATGAACTCCTATTTCAGATTTTAAATAGCCATAAGCATTTTCTCCTACTACTAAAAATGTAACACTCTTTATGCCTGCTTCTTCACCTTCTAAATACTCTAATTCTTTAACTTGATAACTATTTGAATTTGCCCATCTTGTATACATTCTATAAAGCATTTCTACCCAATCTTGTGATTCTGTTCCACCTGCTCCAGGATGTAGTGTAATAATTGCATTATTACTATCATATTTTCCAGAAAGTAATGTCTCAATTTCAAATTTTTCTAAATTTATTTCTAGTAAATTTGTATTTTTTAATAATTCTTTTACAAGTCCATTATCTTCTTCTAATATAAGTAATTCATTTAACTCTTTCAAATTTGCTAATTCTTCTTGTAATTTTGTAAATTTTTCTACTTTATTTTTTAAATACTTCATTTCTTGTAATACAATACTAGAAGTCTTATTATCATTCCAAAATCCTTCTTGCATTGTATTTTTTTCTAATTCTTGAATTCTATTTGTCATACTTTTTAAGTCAAAGAGAATCACCTATACTTTCTACTTTTTTTGTTAATTCTATTAACTGTTTTTTATTCTCATCTAATTCAATCATTTGTCTCAACTCCAATCATTAGCAGTATTGTATATTAGTTTTTTTTGATTGTCAAATCATATATTTTTACAAGGTCAGGCACTTTTTAATTTTTTAGAACATATAATTCGTGTATAGTGAAAATTTGGAGGTGCTAAATATGCTTGCCCTTTCTTTATCTCGGGTTCCTTGCCTTTTTAAAAAGCACTATTTTTATGGTAGGCTATATACAAAATAGTAATTTATTTCCAGAACCATTATCTAGTGAAGAAGAAAAAAAATGTTTAGAAAGATTAAAAAATAATGATGATGAAGCTAGAAATATATTAGTAGAAAGAAATTTGCGACTTGTTGCCCATGTTAGTAAAAAATATGCTACTACTAATATTGAACAAGATGACTTAATTTCAATTGGTACAATCGGATTAATTAAAGGAATTAATAGTTTTGATTCTTCTAAAAATATTAAACTTGCAACATATGTTGCAAGGTGTATTGAAAATGAAATCTTGATGTTTTTACGTTCTAGTAAAAAAACAAAATCAGAAGTTTATTTGAATGAGCCTATTGGTAAAGATAAAGATGATAATGAAGTTACTCTAATGGAAGTCTTAGAAACTGAAGATAAGTCTATTGAAGAAGAAATTGATTTAAAAATGAAAGTAAAAAAACTTTATGAAAAAATGAAAGAAGTTTTAAAAGATAGAGAAAAATTAATATTAGAATTACGTTTTGGATTAGGTGGAAAAAGACCAAAAACACAAAATGAAATAGCTTCTATGATGGGAATATCACGTTCATATGTATCTAGAATTGAAACAAAAGCTATTAGTAAATTAAACAAAGAATTTCAAGAATAGTGCTTCATTTGGACTAATTTATTTACCTCCTACATATAATAAAATTATATAAATAGGAGGTTTTTTCTTAATATGAAATCGTTTTATCGCTTTGTAATTGGTATATTTATTGGTGCTGGTGCAATTTTGCCAGGTATTAGTAGTGGAGTTCTATGTGTTATTTTTGGAATTTATGATAAATTAGTTAACAGTATATTAGGATTTTTTAGAAATGTAAAGGAAAATATCAAATTTTTATTTCCTATATTAATTGGTGTTGGAATTGGTATTATTTTATTTGGGAACTTATTAAAAACTTTATTTAACATGTTCCCTATTCAAACAAAATGTGCTTTTTTAGGATTAATTTTAGGATGTGTTCCAAATTTATTTAAAATAGCAAATTCTAAAAATGGTTTTAGATTACATTACTTGCTTTATACTCTTACTTCTTTTATATTTACTCTTATTTTATTAGTATTAGAAAGTAAATTTTCAAATATTAATTTCACAAATACTCAAGAACCACTATTTTTAGTTTTAAGCGGTTTTATTATGTCTGCAGGAATAATTATTCCTCGGAGTTAGTAGTACAGTTTTATTAATGATTTTAGGAACATATGATAGTTATTTAAATGCAGTATCTACAGTTAATTTTGCGATTCTTTTCCCTATGGGAATTGGTATTATTTTAGGAGGATTGTTATTCTTAAAATTAACTCAATATTTATTAAAAAATCATTTTTCTAAAACTTATTATACAATTATTGGATTTGTTTTGGGTTCTTTATTTATTCTTTGTCCTACATTAAAATTAGACATTACAAGTATTATTTCTCTTGTTATACTAATTATTTGTTTTTACATTGGTAAATTATTTGAATCGAAAAGTAACTAAATACTAATAAAAGAATAGTTTATCTACTTTTTTCGTCTTAAAATCCAATCTTTATCTACTTTAATTGGAATATGTATTTTTACTGTTTGTCCTATCTTTCCTGGATTTATAAATTCTATTTTCTCATCTGTTTCGCTATCCCACAATTCATTAATACAAAATTTATATGCTTCTAATTGACCTGGAATTAAAATTTCCATTATATCTCCTACTTTTAAACGATTCTTCACTTCTAAAATAGACTTTTCTTTCATATATGAGATTACTTTTCCTCCAAATTCATAATCTGGATTATATTGTTTTCCTTCATATTCTTGAAAATCTGTATTATCATGTCCATTGAAATAAAAGGTTGTTAAGCTTCTTGTTTTAACTTTTTCTAATTCATTTAAATACTTTATATAATTATACTCTTTAGAATTATTTATATAATCATCAATTGCATTTCTATATATACCTATAACAGATGCTAAATAATATTCTGTTTTTAATCTTCCTTCTATTTTTAAACTATCAACACCCATATCTACAATCTCTGGTATTTCTTTAATTAAACATAAGTCTTTTGAAGAAAAAATATAAGTCCCTTTTTCGTCATATTCTACAGGCATTAAATTACCTGGATTATTAACTTCTTCTACATATACATTATATGCCCACCTACAACTTTGTGCACAATCTCCTAAATTGGCACTTCTTGATGCTAAAAAATCGCTTAAAAAACATCTTCCAGAATATCCAAAACATACAGCTCCATGAACAAACATTTCTACTTCTAGTCCCATATCTGTATTTTTGATAATTTGTTTTATTTGTTTTTTATCCAATTCTCTTGCTAAAATAACACGTTTTGCACCATTTTTATACCAGAAATTTGCTGTATGTGAACTTACTACATTTGCTTGTGTACTAATATGTACATCTACTTCTGGTGCTTCTTTTTTTAAAATTTCTATGACTCCCCCATCTGATGCAATAATTCCATCTGGTTTTAATTTATTTAATAATTTAGCTTGTTTTATAACTTCATCATACATATTATCCCAAGCATATATATTTATTGCTACATAAACTTTTTTTCCTATACTATGAGCATATTCAATAGTATTTACTAAATCCTCATTTTGCATTTCTGCACGACTTCTTAAAGATAAAGCAGACGTTCCTATATAAACTGCATCTGCACCATATAAAAATGCAATTTTTGCTTTATTAAATGAACCTGCAGGAGCTAATAACTCTGGTTTTTTCATATATTTTTACCCCTTTTTATATTTTATAAACATTATATCATTTTTCTTTTTTTATTGGAATAGCAAATTTATAAAATATCTTACTATTTTTTTAGATTTCTTCGATATTTCACTTGAATTTATTTTATTTTTATTATAGTATAATAAGAGAAATTTTATTTTGCTAAGGAGGAAATATTAGATGACAAAAACTACAAAAGATGGACTAAAAAACAATAAAAAAATTGACAAAGTTTCAAAAAAAGAAAATGATTTGAAAAAAGCAAATACCACAAATAAAAAAGAAGTAAAAACATCTACTAAAAAGACAGCAAAAACAGAATCTAAAAATATAAAAAAAACTACTACTAAAAAAGCTTCTAATAAAACTAAAAAATCCTCAAGCAAAAATTTAAAAAAATATGATATTTTAGAATATTATGACTTACCATATCGTTATAATCAAACTATAGTTAAAATTTTAGCACAAACACCTCAAATGTTATTTGTATATTGGGATATTTCTGATGAAGACCGTTTATTTTTAAACAATAAATATGGTAAAGATTTTTTCGCAAATACAAAACCTATTTTATTAGTACATAATGAAACAATGAATTATACTTTTGAAATTGAAATTAATGATTTTGCAAATAGTTGGTATCTAAAAGTAAATGATACAGATTGTAAATATGAAATTGAACTTATAAGACGTCCTAAGTTATATCAAAATACTATAAAAGAAGATTATATTTCTATTACATCTTCCAATAAAATGAATGCACCAAATGATCATATCTTATTTGAAAAATTTAATCCACATGTTCAATATAAGAACATAAAAACAGGAGAAATAGCTGTTAAAAACTTTTCAAAACTATCAAATTTTAAAAATATGCAAGAAATTTATGGTATTTATAATTTATATAAAGAAATTTATAAAAATGAATTATTTGATGAACTAGTATGTGGTGATTTTAAAAATCCATCTTCTCTTTCATCTTCATAAATGGGCAGATATATACAATCTGCCTATCAAAATTTACAAAGGAGAAGTTTATGAATAACAAAGAAAAAGGATATGTTAGTTTTGTGCTTCATGCTCATTTACCTTTTGTACATCATCCTGAAAGTGAAAACTATTTAGAAGAAGAATGGTTATTTGAAGCAATATCTGAAACTTATATTCCATTACTTACTAACTTTACAAAACTAGAGCAAGAAGGTGTTGATTTTCGAATTACAATGTCTATCACCCCTCCTCTTCTTAATATGTTAGATAATAAACTATTACAAAAAAGATATATAAAATATTTAAAAAAACATATTGAACTTGCAAAAAAGGAAACCAAAAGAACTACTTATGATAAACGTCTAAATGAATTATCATTTTATTACCTAAATCGTTATTCTAATGATTTACATGTTTTTAAAGATATATATTTTTGTAATTTGATTGAAGGTTTTAAACATTTTCAGGATATTGGATTACTAGAAATTATTACTTGTGGTGCAACACATGGTTATTTTCCTATATTATATGTAAATGAAAATACCATAAAAGCTCAAATTGCAATTGGAGTACAAACATATGAAAAATATTTTAAAAAGAAACCTAGAGGAATTTGGTTACCAGAATGTGGCTATATTCCAGAGGCTGATAAATATTTAAAAGAATTTGGAATTGAATATATAATAACAGAATCACATGGTATCTTATATGCTAATCCTACACCTGTATATGGTACATATGCCCCTATTGTTTCTCCAAATGGTATTGTAGCTTTTGGTAGAGATATTGAATCTTCTCGTCAAGTTTGGAGTTCAATTAATGGCTATCCAGGTGATTTTAATTATCGTGAATTTTATCGTGATATTGGTTATGATGCTGATTATGACTATATAAAACCATATCTTACATATAATGGTGTTAGAGTACCTACTGGAATTAAATATTATCGTATAACTGGAGATACTACTAATAAAGATTACTATAATCAAACATGGGCTTTAGATAGTGTTTATAAACAAGCAGGTCATTTCTTTGATTCAAGACAAAATCAAATCACAAATCTTGCAAATTTTATGGATATACCTCCTATAATACTTTGTCCATATGATGCTGAACTTTATGGGCATTGGTGGTATGAAGGGCCAGATTGGTTATATGTTTTATTTAAAAAAATTTATTACGATAAATGTGATTTTAAGCTAATTACTCCAAGTGAATATATTGATTTATATCCAAGTATTCAAGCTTCTACTCCATGTCGTTCTAGTTGGGGTGCTAATGGTTATAGTGGTGTTTGGTTAAATGAAACTAATGATTATGTACATAGACATCTACATGTTGCAGGAGATAGAATGGTAGAACTTACACATCTTTACCCTAACGAAACAAAACGAATTAGAAAACTTGCACTTAATCAATGTGCACGAGAATTACTTCTTGCTCAAAGTAGTGATTGGCTATTTATAATTACTAATGGAACTATGGTAGATTATGCAAAAAAGAGAATTAAAGATCATATTGGTAGATTTACAAAATTATATGAACAAATAAAATTAGATAATATTGATGAAGAATTTTTAAAAGATATTTATAAAAAAGATTCTATTTTTCCAGAGATTGATTATATGATTTATTACTAGATTGGATTTAATTTAATATTATATATTATATATTATGGAGGAAATGTATGGAAAAAGCAGATAAAAATAATACACATTTAATTAGTATAAGATTTCTTTTACTATACTTTTTCATATATGCAATTATTGGATGGTTATTAGAAACATGTTATGCTTTAGGAACTCTTGGATATTTTGTTAAAAGAGGTTTTTTATATGGTCCTCTTTGCCCTATTTATGGATGGGGTGCAGTTATACTAATTAGTGGGCTTAAAAAATATAAATCAAAACCTTTTAAACTATTTATATATTCTGCTATTATATTTTCTGTTTTTGAATATATTGCAGGTTTTTTATTAGATGCATTATTCTCATCTCGTTGGTGGGATTATACAAACGATTTCATGAATTTAAATGGTAGAATTAGTATTTTTTTCTCATTTGCTTGGGGAATTATTGCTCTTATTTTTATTTATTTTATTCATCCTTTTATAGAAAAGATTTCAAAAAATATTGTTAAGAAAATACCTACTAATATTCAAATTATTATAATAGAAGTATTAACAAGTATCCTACTAGTAGATACTGTTTTATCTAGTATAAACTATTTACCATAATAATAATTAAACAGAGAAATTAGCAATTGTTAAATTTCTCTGTTTAATTATTATTTTATATATTCTATAATCTTCTCTATATTTAACTCTATTATTTCTTCTTTTCCTGTTTCCATATTCTTAATTTTTGTTCTATTTTCTTTTAATTCATCTTCTCCTATTACAATTACATATTTGCAATTCATTTTATCTGCATATTTCAAACTTGCTTTCATACTTCTTTTACATATATCTGTTTCTATGTACATTCCATTTTTTCTCAATTGTAATGCTAAATTCAGTACCATTTTTTCAGCAGACTCTCCTATAGAAGTTATATATAAATCTGGTTTACGTACCATTATTTCTTCTTGGTTAACATATTTTTCAAATATATCAATTAGCCTATCTTCTCCCATTGCAAAACCAATTGCATCTGTTTTTTGTCCTCCTAATTCTTCTATTAATCCATCATATCTTCCGCCTGCAAGAACTGTGTATCCTTCTATTTCAGATACAAATTCAAACACTGTTTTTGTATAATAGTCAAGTCCCCTTACAATACTTGAATCAATAGTATAGGCAATATCTAATTTTTCTAATGATTGTTTTACTTTTTCAAAATGAGTATTACATTCTTCACATAAATAATCTAAAATTATAGGTGCTTCTTTGTTTAATTCCCTACATTTTTTTTCTTTACAATCTAAAATTCTCATTGGGTTTTTTTCAAATCTTGTTTTACAAGTATCGCAATATTTTTCCAAATTAGTTCTAATAAATGCTTTTAATGCTTCTTGATATTTTTTTCTACAAATAGAACAACCTATACTATTTAAGTTTAATGTAACATCTGGTATCTTAAATTTCTTAATAATTTGGTCTGCCATAGCAATTAATTCTACATCTGCTTGATATGATGCACTTCCTATAATTTCTGCTCCAATTTGTCTAAATTCCCTATATCTTCCTTTTTGAACATTTTCATAGCGATACATTGGCATCATATACCACATTTTATTAGGAGATGGTAAAGATGCCATACCATTTTCAATATAAGCACGAACAACACCTGCTGTACCCTCTGGTCTTAGTGTAATACTTCTATCTCCTTTATCTAAAAAAGTATACATTTCTTTTTGAACAACATCTGTGGTATCTCCCACTCCTCTTTGAAATAGTTCTGTTTGTTCAAATACTGGAACTCTAATTTCCCTAAATCCATAATTTTCTAATATTTGTCTTGCTTTTTCTTCAATATACTGCCATTTATAAGATTCATTTGGTAAAATATCTTTTGTCCCTTTTGGTTTTTGTATCATATTATATCTTCCTTTCTTAAAAATCACGTTCTCGTAACTCTAAATAAATTGGTTTTTCTTCTCTTATCATAGTAGATTTTCCATGGCCGTGGATAACAAATCGTATCCTCTGGTAATACTAATAATTTATTTGTAATTGAATTAATAATATCCACCAAACTACCAGTAGGCAAATCTGTTCTTCCCCATGTTCCACGAAACATTGTATCTCCACTAAATAACATTTTTTCCTTTTCACAATAAATACTAGTACTTCCATTAGTATGTCCAGGTGTATGAATTACTCTAAATTCTAACTCTCCTAAATGAATTAAATCATTATCATCAATTCTAGAATCTTCTTCTAATATAATATCTGGTATACCAATATAATAATTTAGAGTAATTTCTGGATTTTTTAAATTTTCACTTTCTTTTCTTTCTATTAGTACTTTTGCAGCATATTGATTTTGTAAATCTACTACTGCTCCAGTATGATCTCCATGACAATGTGTTAAGTAAATATATTTTAAATTTGCTTGTAAAATATTTAACATTTTAGAAATTTCTTCAGCATTACTTGCTGGATCAATTACCATAGCTTCTTTTGTTATCTCATCTACAATAATATAACAATTAGTTGCATCTGCCAAATTTGTTTGTAATTGTAATCGTTTTAATATCATTTGTAACACCCTTTTTCTTATTTTTTTCTTTTTACTTCAAATACGCTATCTACTTTTCTTATAGATTTTAAAGTTTTATTTAATTCTTCTAAATTTTGTACTTCAATTGTAATTTCTGTTATTACAATTCTTTCTTTATTAGCTTTACTGTTAACTGCCATTAATTTAGTTTTTACATCATAAATTGCTTTAATAATATCTGCTAAAAGACCAGTTCTATCATTAGAATATACTTCAATGTCTACATTATAATTTGATGATTTTTCCCCTACCCATTCTACATCAATAATTCTATTTGGTTCATGTAATAATTCTTTTATATTAACACAATCTGTTGTATGAATAGATACTCCTCTTCCTTTTGTAATATAACCTATAATATTATCTCCTGGAACTGGATTACAGCATTTAGATAATTTTACTAAACAATTATCTATTCCTTTTACAATAATACCACTTTTAGAAATATTTTGATTTGGTTTTCTTTGATTTGCTAATGCTTCAATTTTTTTCTCAATATCATCATCTTGATTTACCTTTTTATATTCTTCTAATATTTTAGCAATAATTTTTCCTGCTGATATTGCTCCAAATCCTACTGATGCATACATATCTTCTATATTTTGATATTTATATCTCTCAAGTGCTGCTGCAATATATTCTTGTTTATGAAGCTCTTCTTGATTCATACCAATACGTTTTATTTCTTTATCAATTAGTTCTTTTCCTTTTATGATATTTTCTTCTCTTTGTTCTTTTTTAAACCAGCCCATAATTTTATTTTTTGCAGAACTACTTTTAATAAATTTAAGCCAATCTCTACTTGGCCCTTTAGCATTATCTGATGTCATAACTTCTACAATATCACCATTTTTAAGTTTTGTAATAATTGGCATCATTTTAGAATTAATTTTACATCCTACCATTTTGTGTCCTACTTGAGCATGAATACTATATGCAAAATCAATTGGAGTTGCTCCATTTGGCAAAACCTTAATATCTCCTTTTGGAGTAAATACATATACTTCATCTTCAAACAATTCTGTTTTTAAAGTATTTAAGAAATCCTCTGGATCCTGCATTTCTTTTTGCCATTCTAAAGTTTCTCTTAACCAAGCTAATTTATCTTCTTCCACTTTTACATTCGTTTTTTTACCGTATTGCAAAATTTGCCTCTTTATATGCCCAATGAGCTGCAATACCATATTCAGCAATTCGGTGCATATCCCAAGTACGTATTTGCACTTCAAATGGTGTTCCTTTATCTCCAATTAGTGTTGTATGTAAAGATTGATACATATTAGGTTTTGGAACTGCAATATAATCTTTAAATCTACCTGGCATTGGATTATACAAATCATGTACAATCCCTAGTGCTGCATAACAATCTTTTACAGAATTTACAATAATTCTTAAAGCAAATAAATCATAAATTTGGTCTAATGTACAATTGTCTCGTTTCATTTTTCTATAAATACTATATAAATGTTTAGCCCTTCCCTTTATTTCTGCTTCAATGTGTTGTATTTTTAATTGTTTTTTTATATCTTGTAAAATATTTTCTATAAATTTTAATCTTTCTTCTCGTTTTTTATCTAATCCTTCTACAATTTCACGATAATCTTCTGGATATAAATATTTAAAAGATAAATCTTCTAATTCCCATTTTAGAGAATACATACCTAAACGGTTAGCAAGTGGTGCATACAATTCCATTGTTTCTGTAGCATTTGCAATTTGTCTATCACGTACAAGATGTTTTAATGTTCTCATATTATGAAGCCTATCTGCTAATTTTATTAAAATAACTCTAATATCTTTTCCCATTGCTAAAAACATTTTTCTGTAGTCTTCCACTTGTTGTTCTTTTAATGATGCGTAATTTAATTTCCCAAGTTTGGTAACCCCATCTACCATAATAGATATTTCTGCTCCAAATTCTTTTTCTAAATCTTCTCCGTGTATAATGGGTATCTTCTACTACATCATGTAAAAGTGCTGCACAAATTGTTGCATCATCTAATCCAATACCAGCTAATATATATGCTACTTGTACTGGATGGATAATATATGGCTCTCCAGATTTTCTTTTTTGTTCTCCATGAGATAATACTGCAAAATTGTAAGCCTTTGTAATTAGCTTCGTGTTAGAACGCCAGTTATTTTTCTTCATTTTAGATAATAAATCACTAATACTTACATTGGTTGTTTCGCTCATATAGCTACTCACCTCCTCTTTTATTTTATATTGATTTCATAATATCTCTTAAATTAATTTGTACTTGTTCCATTCCATTAAAATTATTAATTTCAAGAACTCCTACAACATCTATTTTGTCACCAATACGATAGTCATCTACTAAATATCCCATATTAAAGCCAATAGCATCAATTACAAGATTATCATCTTTTAGAGTTAATTTTAAATGTTTCCCTTCTGTTAAAGCACGAATTGAATTAATTTTTACATTTTTATATGCAAATAATGGTACTTTGTTTCCTTCACCAAATGGTTCTAAATTATTTAATTGTTTGACAAATTCTGGTTTTATTTCATCTCCGAGTTATACATCCATCAATATATATAATTGGCAAAATTGATTCTACTTTTTCTTGTAATCCAATTTCTTCAAATGCTTTTTTAAAGTTCTCAAAATTTTCTTCTTTTAGAGTAAGACCCACAGCCATTTCATGTCCACCATATTTTTCTAAATATTTGCTACATTTACAAAGAGCTTCATGTAAATCAAATCCTGGGACACTTCTTCCAGAACCTTTAGCAAAACCATCTTCAAAAGAAAGTAAAATACTTGGTTTAAAATACATTTCTGTTATTTTAGAAGACACTATACCAATTACTCCATGGTGCCAACCTTTGTTTCCTAATACAATAGTACTTTTTTTGTTTTCTTTATTTTTTTCAATTAGGGCTATTGCATCTTCTACAATGTTTTTTTCTGTTTCTTGTCTTATTTTATTATACTCATTTAATTTATCTGCTAAATTTCGTACTTGACTCTCATCTTCTGATAAAAAAATATCTAATGCTTCTGTTTCATGTCCCATTCTACCGACAAGCATTTACTCTTGGTGCAATTCCAAAAGAAACTGTATTTGAGTCAATTTTTTGATAATTTGCAACTTCTAGTAAGCATTTTAATCCTAAATTTTTAGTTACTTTTACTAATTTTAAACCTAATTTTGCAATAACACGATTTTCATCGACTAATGGAACAATATCAGAAATCGTTCCAATACATACTAAATCTAAATATTTTAAATATTCTTTTTCTTCTAATCCCAATTTTATACCAATTGCTTGTATTAATTTAAATACAACTCCTACTCCTGCTAATTGATTAAAAGGATATTGGTTGTCTTTTCTTTTTGCGTCAATAACAGCTAATGCTTTTGGCAATTCTTCTAATGGTTCATGATGGTCAGTAATAATAGTAGTAATTCCTAGAGAATTTGCAAATTCAATTTCTTCTGTCGCAGAAATACCGCAATCAACAGTTATCATTAAATGGTAACCTTTATTATAAATTGCTTTAATTGCTTCTTTATTTAAACCATATCCTTCTTCTAATCGGTTTGGAATATAGCTTTCTACTTGCATACCTATTTGTTTCAAAAACTTTTGTAAAACAGAAATACTAGTAATTCCGTCAACATCATAATCACCATATATCATAATCTTTTCATTTTGGTTCATAGCATATATAATACGATTTACCGCAATTTCCATATCTGGCATTAAAAATGGATTATAAAAATCTTCACGTGTTGGTTCTAAAAATTTGCGAATTTCTTCTTTTTCAACAATTCCACGGTTTGCCAAAATTGTAGCAAGTAACTTATTAATATTACTATTTTGTTGTATTTTGTCTATTACTGTTTCATCACTACTATAATATTCCCATTTTTTATTCATCATTATCTCCTATTAATACAATTTGTATATAATTGTATACTATTTTTAAAGATTTTAAAAGGGATTTTATAGCTTTTTATTAAAAAATATTAAAAGCTAACCAAAAATATTTTTTGATTAGCTTTTAACTTTTGGAAAAAAATGTATTGTCTTATTATTTATTTTATATTCTTAACTGCATTAACAACCGTTAGGAATGTTACCCCTGTATCTGCTAAAATTGCAAGCCAAATTGGTGCTATTCCTAGCGCTCCTAATACTAATACTGCTAGTTTTACTAGTAAAGAAAACACAATATTTACTTTTACAATCTTTATTGCTCGTTTTGCTGTTTTTATGATACTAGTTAAACTACTAATTTGATTTGAAATTAAAATTCCGTCAGCCGTAATACTTGCTATATTACTTCCAGCTCCCATAGCAATTCCAAAATTACTACTTGCAAGAACAGGAGCATCATTTATTCCATCTCCAACAAAAACAACCTTTTCTCCTTGTTCTTTTAATCTTTCTATAACTGCTAATTTATCTTGAGGTAATAGACTAGCACTTACTTCATCAATATTTAGTTTGTCTCCTATTTGATTAGCACTTTTTTCATTATCTCCTGTCAACAAAATAACTTTTTTAACTCCTATTGTTTTTAATTTGTTAACCACAGAATAACTGCTTTGTCTAATTTCTTCTATTAAGGTAATAAAAGCTACTAATTCTCCTTGTATTACTAAACAAATGGCATTTATAGGTATTTCATCACTTCTAATAATTCCATACTGCTTTAATAGTTTATCATTTCCAAATAAAACTTCCTTTTGTTCTATTTTTCCATATAAGCCATGACCTGCTATTTCTTTATACTCTTCTACTATTTGTTCATCAATAATATCTTGGTAATTTTTAATTGCTGTTCCAATTGGATGGTTTGACAATTTTTCTAAACTATACATATAAGAAACTATCGTTTTTTTATCATAATTTCCTAATACTTTAAATTCTTCTATTTTCATATTTCCAGTAGTCAATGTTCCTGTTTTATCAAATGCAACGACACTTACCTTTGCTAAATTTTCAATATGTTTTGTTCCTTTTATAATCATTCCCTTTTTTGATATCTTTCCAAGAGCTGTAAAAAAAGATAGTGGAACAGATATTACTAAGCTACATGGGCAAGATGCCACTAAAAAAATAAGTGCTTTCATAATCCATGGTTTTACATCTAAATTCCATATAAATGGTATGATTACAATTATGATAGCAATTGCAATTACAATTGGTGTATAAATTTTTGAAAATCTTGTAATAAATTTTTCTGTCTTTCCTTTATTATTTGTTGCTTCATATACTAAATCTACGATTTGAGATGCCATTGAATTTTCTACATCATTTAACACTTTGCAAGTAATTGCTCCTGTTAAATTGATTCCACCAGATAATACCTCTACTCCTTTTTCTACATACACTGGTGTACTTTCTCCTGTAAGGCTTGATGTGTCTATTTCAGATTCTCCATAGATTACTTTACAATCAACTGGCACTTTTTCTCCTGGTTTAATTAAAATTGTATCTTCTTGTTTAATTTCTTTTACATTAACTGTTTCAATTGTATTATTTACAATACGATTTGCTGTTTCTGCTTTAATTTTTACAATCTCTTTAATGCTTTCTTCAGATTTATTACTTGCTCGTTCTTCTAAAAATTCTCCTAAACGATACAATAAAATAACAATACAACTTTCAGCATATTCTCCAAGTGCAAATGCTGCAATTACAGCAATTGTCATAAGTGTTTCTTCTCCAAAATTAAAATGAAATATATTTTTAATTCCATTCCAAAGTAATTCATACCCTGAAAATAAAATAGCAAGTACTATTAATCCTATTTTGTAAGGTAATAATGTTGGTATAAAAGATAGTATAAAAAACAAAAATCCTATACTATATAAATAAATTGATAATTTTTCTTTTTTTTCATGATGGTGGTTGTGTGTCTCTTGACATGCATGTTCACAATGATTGCAACTCATAGTCTATTTTTCCTCCTCTTCTAAAATATGAGCTAAACTTGTTGAAATAATTTGTTCAATATGTTGATCTTGCAGACTATAATAAATTTGCTTTCCTTCTCTTCTAAATTTTACAAGTTTTGCATTTCTTAGTATTTGTAATTGATGTGATACCCTAGATTGATTTAAATTTAATAATTCGCATAAGTCACATACACATAGTTCTGTATTTAAAATACTACAAATAATACGAAGTCTTGTATTATCTGCAAATAATTTAAACATATTCGATAAGCTCTCTATTTCTTCTATATTTGGTTCCGATTTTTTTACTTCATCAATTTTTTGATAATGTGGGCACTTTTCTCCACAAATAAATTGTTTATCTTTCATATATTTCTCCTTTCATATGAATATATGTTCATATGTTAATATATGATATATATTATGCTTTGTCAATACATTTTGTGAAAATGTTTTATAAAAGATATTGAAATTAAATAAATGAAATAATTTGAGAGAAGAATAAGATTCTTCTCTCTTTTGGTTTCTATTTTTTAATATTGTTCAAATAAATTCATGTTCTATCTCTATTCATCATCATATATAATACTGGTACAAGATATAGTGTTAATATTGTTGAATATACCAAACCTCCAATTGTCACAATACCAAGTGGTTGTATCATTTCTGAACCTTGCCCTATTCCTAGTGCCATTGTTGATAAACCAAGTATTGTTGTTAATGCTGTCATTAAAATTGGTTTTATTCTTGTTCTTCCTGTTTCGATAAGAGCATCTTTCACTGTTAAGCCTTTTTCTTTTCGTAATGTATTTGCATAGTCAATAAAAACAATACCATTATTTACAACTACACCTGCAAGCATTAAAAATCCAAGCATTGCAATTAAACTAATTTCAGAACCTGAAATAAATAATGCAAATAGTCCTCCAGTAAATGCTAATGGAATTGTAAACATAACAATAAATGGTGATTTTAATGATTGGAATTGTGCTACCATTATTAAATATATAAATACTACTGCAAGTAAAATCATAAGTAATAAATCTTTTATAGATTCATTTATTGTTTCACTCTCTCCTTCTATTTCTACATTATATCCTTCTGGTGCTTTATATTCTTTTATTTTATTTGTAACTTCTCTACCTATTAAACCAATATTACTATCTGTTTTTATACTTGCTGATATACTAATATATCGTTGTTGTTGGTCATGTGTAATAGAAGATAATCCATCTGCTTCTTCAATTGTTGCAATATCTGATAATTTTACTTCTATAGGTTCATTATTCTTCTTACCGTGATAAAATGATTGAGGCTAAATTGTCGGTTTTTGTTTTCTTTTCATCTTGTTTTACTACAATAACTGGATAAGTTTTATTTTGAATAGTAATTTCTGTTGCTTCTTTTTCATTTGAAACTTTGCTTGCAATGGTTTGGTAAACACTGGCAACTGTTAATCCATTTTCCATTGCTTTATTTTTATCTACAATAACTCTTTTTTCTTTTTGTGTTTCTGAAATACCAGAATCTACTTTATCAATTCCTTCTATTTGCTCTAAAATACCTGCTATTTCTTTTGCTATTTCTTGTAATGTATCAATTTCCTTTCCTTTTACAACAATTTGTATTCCAGATGACATCATAGAAGACATATCCATATTAGAAGTACTTACCAAAATTTCATAATTTGAATCATTAGCTATTTCATAAATCTTTTTCTCAATTTCTTTATTTGATTGTTTCTTATTCTCTTTTAAAATAGCATACATACTAATAGATGTTTTCGAACTACTTGACATTGACATACTTCCCATAACATTAGAATCAATTGCGCCAATTGTTTCAATATCCTCAATGTTAGCAATTAAATTATCCACTATTTCACTTGCCTTATCTTGAACTTCTTTTTTATTTATCTCTTTACTTTTAGGATTAATCGTAATAGACATCTGTGTTCCTTCTACCTCTGGTATAAAAGCAGTTCCCATATTTCCTGCTAATATTCCACTTGTTACTAATAGTAAAAGACATATAACAACAACTATTACTTTATGATGTAATGCTAATTTTAAGGTTTTTTCGTAAAAATTTATAAACTTATCAAATAATTTAGTTTCTTTTGGTTTTGTATTTTTAAATATTTTAGAAGCCATAGCAGGTACTAAAGTAAGTGCTACAATTAAACTTGCAAGTAAAGAATATCCTATTGTTAATCCCATATCAGTAAATAATTGTTTAGAAATTCCTTTAACAAATACAATTGGTAAAAATACACATACTGTTGTTAAAGTAGATGCTGCAATTGCCCCTGCTACTCGTGTACCACCTTGTATACTTGCTTCTTTTACACTACTTCCTTCTTTTCTTAACCTATAAATATTTTCAATAACTACTATAGAGTTATCCACTAACATACCAACACCAAGTGCTAATCCAGATAATGAAATAATATTAATGGTTACACCTGTAAAATACATTAAAGCTATAGCAAAAGTTAAACTAATTGGAATTGATAATGCAATAATAATTGTTGGTTTATAATCTTTTAAAAAGATAAGTAAAATAATAATAGCAAGAATAGCTCCATAGAATAAGTTTTCTAGTACTGTACCAATAATAAGGTCAATATAAACTCCTTGGTTCATAAGTGTTGAAAAACGAATATTATGATTTTTGTTTTCTAAATTTTGCATTGTTTTTTCAATATCTTTACATACTTCAGCAGTTGATGCTGTACTTTGTTTTTGAAAACTTAGTATAATGGCATTATTTCCATTTACTTTAGCATATATCTCATCTGAATTATTTGTATAACTAATATCTGCTAAATCTCCAAGAGTAACATTTTTTAGTCCTTCTACTTCAAATGAAAACAAGGTTAAGTTCTTCATTTCATCAATATTATTAAATTTTTCTCCTACTTTAATTAACATCTTATCTTCAGCAGTTTCTATATAACCTGCTGGCATAGAAAAGTTATTTGCCATTAAAATATTTGATATCATATCACTTGTAATAATTCCATCAATTGATGCACTTTTTAGGGCTTCATCACGTGCATTTTCAAATTCTTTTATTCCTTTATTTAGTTCTTCTTCTCCTTGTGAAAGCGAACTTGCGGCTTTACTTAATTCAATTGTTAAAGTAGATTTCGCTTTTTCTAATTCCACTTGTTTTTGTTGTAAATTCGTCTTTTGTGTTAAAATCTGTGTTTTTCCAATAGATATTTGATTTAATCCTGTATCAATTTCTTTCAATTTGGATTCAGCATCTTGTTTTAATTGTTCTGTTTTTGTAATACTATTATTTAATCTTTCTAATTTAACTTTTTGTTCTTCAGTTAAAGCATTTCCTAATTTAACTAACTCTGCTTTTTCTTGGTTTAATCTATCTAGTGTTTGTTCCATTCCATATATTGTATTTGTTAAGGTTGTTTTAGTAAGTTTTAAACCTTCTTCTTTAGTTATTAATTCACTTTCTTTGGAATTAATAGTATTTAATCCTGTTTGAATACTATTAATTCCTTCAATTACTTTTCCCATTTGCTCATTAGATTGCTTACTAAGTTCTTTCTTCCCTTGTTCAATTTGAGCTTTAGCACTATTTAATTGTCCTTGTGTTTTTGATAAGGTAGCATTGACATTGTCCATTAATTTTGTATTAATTTCATCAATCTTGCTTTGATTTAATTTAACTTGTATTTTTTCTTCCATAATTCCTGTTGTTGAAACAGATGCTACTCCTGGTATTCTTTCAAGTTCTGGCAAAATTGTATTATTGACAAACCCTTTAATTCCTGCTTGATCCATATCACCTATATCCACTGCACTCATCATAATAGGTAACATATTGGGATTTATTTTACTAACAATTGGTGCCCCAATAGTATCATCATCCCATGTAGCTTTAATTAAATCTAACTTTCCATTTAATTCTATTAAAGCAGAATCCATATTCACATCATTTGAAAATTCTAAAATAACCATAGAAGAATTTTCAGAAGAAACAGAAGATATAGTTTTTACATTGCTAAGGGTTGCCATAGATTGCTCTATTGGCTTTGTTACTACTGTCTCTACTTTTTCTGGACTTGCACCTATGTAACTTGTGATAATTAATGCATAAGGCAAGTCCATCTTAGGCAATAAGTCTGTTGTCATATTCATAAAAGAAATACAACCCAAGATAATAATTAAGATTACTGCTACAAATACAGTAAATGGTTTTTTTACACTATAATTTGAAATCATTTAGCATTCAACGTCCTTTCTAATTTGAAAATTCGATAGTAGAAGGTTAAGTAATAAAATAATTTTAATTTATTTTAAACATATTGGTGTAAATACTCTTACATAATAAGGCTGAATATTTGTTAAAATATCACAAATCCAAATTACATTTCCATTTTTTCCGTGTTAACTTAATATTTGGAAATGTTTTTAGCATTTTCTCATCTGAAAAATATTTTAATGTAAAGTTTTTAATTCCTTCATTTTTATAAAGCTCTGCACATTCAAAGATATATTCATCATATGTAGCAAGTTCAATATTATGACCTGAAACAATCCTTGTAAAAAACATTTTTAATGCAAAACTACTAATTAAAAAATCAATAAATAATAAGATAATGATACTAACACAGGCAATCTTTAATGTTTTTGCTGATAATTTTCCCTTTATTTTATCAATCAAACGGTCAACAATTGGATTAAAATGGCTCATTAAATAAATTGCCAAAATTCCCCAAAAGAAAGAAAATGCAATACAAATTCTTCCTCCTATATTAAATGCCATATCAGAATAATCCCACCACTTAATATGAAAAATGATTTCTCCAATTAGGCTTATTGCATATTCTACAATTGAGCCAATCACAAATCCGCCAAAGAACAGGGTATAATTATTCTTTTTTAATCGTTGTAATAGTGGAATCATAATTACTGCTCCAACCCCATAAATTGCACAAAATGGACCATACAAAAAACTTTGCCTACTCTCAATAACTCCTTTTGTAATAAGCCCAAAAGCTGTTTCTATAACAAATCCTACTACACTATAAATGATAAAATAAGCAAGTAATCTCCAAATGCTAATCCCTGCAATTGTAATTTTTTTCTTATTTTTTACTTCATCTTCTTTTTCCATTATTTTCTTCATATCTTTCTTTTTATTTTTCATACCTTTCATTATATCAACTTTACAAAAATATGTAAACTAGTTTGTTTTAGAAAATTGTGAATTTTTAGTAAATTTTTTAACTTATACTATTCTTCTACTACTTTACCTTAAATTTATTATTCTATATCCTTATTTCAACAAACAAAAACACTCAAGTATACACCTAAGTGTTTTTGTTAAAATGATGGAATTCTTATTTGTCAAATTTAGATTCTAGACACTTTAAACTTCTTATTATTCACGATTTATGTAATTCCAAGAATCCCTACACATGTCTTCAATTCCAAGATTAGCTTCCCAATCTAATTCTTCTTTTGCTTTTTTGGGGTCTGCATAACAGCTTGCAATATCTCCTGGTCTTCTTGCTACTATTGTATATGGTACTGACTTTTTTGTTACTTTTTCAAAAGCATTTACCATATCTAATACACTATACCCTTTTCCTGTTCCTAAATTATAAATAAATAATCCTTGTTTCTCTTTTTCTAATTTTTCTAATGCTTTAATGTGTCCTTTTGCTAAATCTACTACATGTATGTAATCTCTCACACCAGTTCCATCTGGTGTATTATAATCATTTCCAAAAACAGATAATTCTTTTAATGTTCCTAAGGCTACTCTTGCTATATATGGCATTAAATTGTTAGGAATTCCTTGTGGTTCCTCTCCAATTAGACCACTTTTATGTGCTCCTACTGGATTAAAATATCGTAAGATACAAATATTCCAGCTTGAATCTGATATATAAATATCCTTTAATATTTGTTCAATGAATAATTTTGATGTTCCATATGGATTAGTAGTTCCTCCTGTTCTACAATCTTCTGTAATAGGTATTTGTTCTGGATCTCCATATACTGTAGCAGAAGAACTAAATACAAATTTTTTTACTCCATACTTTTTCATTGTTTCTAATAATACTAATGCTCCAGAAATATTATTTTTATAATATTCAATTGGCTTTTCTACAGATTCCCCAACTGCTTTAAATCCTGCAAAATTTAAAACTGCTTCAATTTTATTTTCTTCAAATACTTTTTCCAATTTATCTTTATCTAAATAATCCATTTCATAAAATTTAAAATCTTTTTTAGTAATATTATGAATCTTTTCTAATACTTCAGGCTTACTATTAGAAAAGTTATCAATAATAACAATTTCTTTTCCCTCATTTAATAATTCTACTGCTGTATGGCTTCCAATAAACCCTGCTCCGCCTGTAACTAATACTGACATATATAATCTCCTTTGTAATATAATATTATTTATTGTAATAAAGTTCTTGATAAATTTTATAATCTCTTACAATTTTTCTTACATAATTATTTGTTTCCTTGTAAGGAATATTTTCTATATCGCTTCCATCCTCTTTTATAGTTCCTTGGTCAATCCATCTTTTTAAATTACCTTTTCCTGCATTATAGGCAGTTAATGCCATAAGTGTATTTTGCTTATATTCTTTTAATAAATCTGAAAAGTACTTAGTTCCTAATCTAATATTTAATTCTGGATTATAAAGTAATGATTTATCAGTAAATGGTATATCTAATTTTCTTGCTAATTCTTCTGCTGTTGCCTCCATTAATTGCATAAGACCAATTGCTTGACTGGAAGAAACCACATCTTTATCAAAATTACTTTCTGCTTTAATAATCGCAAAAACTAGTAATGGATCTACTTCATATTCTTTAGCATATAAATAGACATATTCTGAATATTTAGTTGGATATATTTGTTTTAATACTACATTTTGTACCTTAAAAACACCAAATAATAAAATTAGCACTAATACTACTAATATGATTATAATTGCTATTTTAGTCATTCTTTTTGACAATTCAAGTCTCTCCTTTCCTTTTATACTATAATAATTTTATTACTTTGCTTCATACCAATTATTTGCTTCAGATAACTCTACTTTTAATGGTACTTTTAATTTCATAGCATTTTCCATTGAAGTCTTTAAAATTTCAGCTACTTGGTCCTTTTCTTCTATTTTTGTATCTATTAGTAATTCATCATGTACTTGTAATACCAATTTTGATTGTAAATTAGCATCATTTAATCTCTTCCATACATCAATCATAGCAATTTTCATAATATCTGCTGCTGTGCCTTGAATTGGTGTATTCATAGCTGCTCTTGCTCCAAATTGTCTTACCATATAGTTTGAAGATTTTAACTCTGGAATATATCTTCTTCTGTGAAATAATGTCTCTACATAGCCCTTTTCCTTTGCATCTTCTACAATATCATCCATAAATTTTTTAATTTCACTATATTTTTCTAAATATTGGTCAATATAACTTTTTGCTTCTTTTTTAGATATTCCCAATTGCCCTGCTAATCCAAAATCACTAATCCCATAAACAATTCCAAAATTAACTGCTTTTGCACTTGATCTTTGCTCACTTGTTACTTCTCCTATTGGAATATTTAATACTTTTGAAGCTGCTTGTTTATGAATATCTTCATCATTTATAAAAGCTTCTATCATATGTTCATCTTCAGAAATATGAGCAAGTACTCGTAATTCAATTTGTGAATAATCTGCATCTAGAAATATACATCCTTTACTTGGTTTAAATGCTTTTCTTATTTTTTTACCTACATCTTGTCTTGTTGGAATATTTTGTAAATTTGGTTCTGTTGAACTAATACGACCAGTTGCAGTTACTGTTTGATGAAAATATGAATGAATTCTTTGGTCTTTTGTATTAATATATGGCAATAAACCTTCTACATAAGTAGAATTTAATTTAGCAATAGCACGATAATCTAAAATTTTAGGAACTACTCCGATGCTCTTTTTTTATTTTTTCTAGTGTATCTACATCTGTTGAATAACCATTTTTTGTTTTTTTAGCATATGGCAATTTTAATTTTTCAAATAGAATTTCTCCTAATTGTTTTGGAGAATTAATATTAAATTCTTCTCCTACTAACTCATAAATTTCTTTTGTTAGTTCTTCTAATTGTTTTTTTAAAATACTTCCATAAGAAATTAGTTCTTCTTTTTCTACTTTCATTCCTATATATTGCATATCTGCTAATACTTTTACAAGTGGCATTTCTATATTGCAAAATAATGTATAAGAATCTTCTTCTATTAGCTTTTCTTTTAAAATTTGCTCTAATTTTGATATTACAAATACATTAATAATTCCTTGTTGTTTTTGTTTTGTATCTGTATTATCTTCACTTATATCAAATAAGTTTAATTGTTCTTTGTCCTCTTTTACACCTTTTTTGTTTAAATATTCTGTTATATCAATATTTGTATATGCAATACTTAGTCCATCTAATGGATATTTAGAAGATACAGGATTTAACAAATATGCTGCAATTTTTACATCAAATTCAAAATGTTTTGGTGTTATTCCTTCTTGTTTTAATAAAATATAGTCTCTTGATAATTCATAACCAACAAGATTTTTTTCTTCAAATATATGTTTAAAACTCTTTACAAATTCTTGTTTTTTTTCTTCAAATTCATAATAATATACTATATTATTTAAAAATATACTTATACTTATTATCTCTTTTGGTATAATATCCTCCACCATTTTTTTATCTTTTAACCCAAAATGATATAGGATTTTTTCTTCACTCTCTAAGCTTTTTATTAAATTTTCTAATTCTTGATTTGTTGTAATTTCCTTTGTTTCAAATTCTGTGCTTTCTTGTTCATTAGTTTGATTTTCACTTTGTAAACAAAAACGTTCAATATATCTGTTAAAACGATATTTTTTAAATAGTTCTAGTACTTTAGGTTTGTCCCATTCTTCTACTTTCATTTGCTCTAATTTTTCTTCAATTGGAGAATCTATGTTAATTCTTCCGAAGTTCTCTTGAAAGAAAAGCGAGTTCCTTATTATTAATTAATTTTTCTCTTAATTTTCCTTTTATATTGTCACTACCTTGTTCTAGTGATTCATATAATTTATCCATATCTGTATATTCTTTAATTAATCCTAATGCTGTTTTTTCTCCTACTCCTGGAACACCTGGAATATTATCAGATGTATCTCCCATTAAGCCTTTTACTTGAATTAACTGATATGGTTCTATTCCATATTCTTCAATTACTTTGTTTCTATCATAATAGTCCGTTTCTGTTTTTCCTGCTTTTGTTCTTGGAATTTCAATTGTAATTTTATCTGTTGCCAATTGAAAATTATCTCTATCACCAGAAAGAATAGTAACATCTAGACCATTTTGTTCGCCAAAACGTGATAGAGTACCAATAATGTCATCTCCTTCATATCCTTCCTTTTCAATTATTTTAATATTCATTGCCATTAAAACTTCTTTTATCATTGGCATTTGCATTGCTAACTCTTCTGGCATCCCTTTTCGGTTTGCTTTATAATCTTTATATAATTCATGTCTTTTAGTTTTCCCTTTTTTATCAAAAGCGACTACTAAATATTCTGGTTTTAGTTCTTCTTGTACTTTAAACAAAATACTTAAAAACCCATATACTGCATTTGTATATGTTCCATCTTCAGTCATAAGCATTTTATTTCCCATAATTCCATAAAATGCACGGTTTAATATGCTATTTCCATCAATCAATAATATTCTTGACAAGGCACTTGTCCTCCTTATTTTTGTTATCCATTCATCTCAAATTTAATATTTACTTTATTGTACCACATTATATTATATTAAAATCAAAATATCAAGAAAAAGAGAACTTATCATATTGATATGTCCTCTTTTTCATTATACTTGAAGAATTTTAAATTGACTAAAATATGCATTCATCTGCTTCTTTTTGTAATATTTTAAGTCTTTCTTCATATTCATTTTTTGGTATTTTTTCCTCCATAAAGTCTTTTTGAAATTTTTTTATTTCTTCTAATTTTGTTTGTCTTTTTTTGAATAAAATTTGTAGACAAATAAAAAAAATCTTTTTCTGTGTATTTTGCATAACAGAAGTTATTTCTTTAAATTTGTCAATATCTGTATCTACAATCTCTTGTAACCACTTTTTAGTTTAATTTTCAAAATCTGCTAATGAAGGAAAAATTGTAATATTTACAATATAGCTTTTGTAAGTAATTTGTGTAACATTTCCATTTTTGTCGATATTAAATTCTACTATTGCACTACCTTTAACCTTTGCAGATATTACCCCATAATTAAAATTCTCCTTTCATTTTTTACACTAATAATATAAATATTATACTCTAATTTTAAATATACTGCAATACAAAAAATATTAAATTACATTATGTTCAAACTTATTATATTCATGAACAATTGTAACTATATTAAATCATGATATTTTACTCTTAAATGTATGTTTTCTCAATTTTTGTGACATACTTTTAAAAAAGATTTTTAGAGGTGAATCCATGAATTCTAATTTGAAACTAGAAGAAATTAATTTAAGTGAAAAATATGGACTTGAAACTGTTTTACCTTCAGAAGAATTTTTAGCAAAAAAGAATTTTCTAATATCTGGTTTAACAAACGATTTTGCAAAAAGCTTACTTATAAAAAATGGTTTGAATGAATTAAAACAATCTAAAGAGAAGAATTGGTATCACTACTTTTTAAGTAGTTTATTTAGTCCTTTTAATGTTATTTTATTACTAATTTGTATTGTATTAATTTATACAGATGTTATTTTACCAGATGTTCCAAGTTATGCAAATATTATTGTTATTTTAGTATTAGTTTGTGCAAGTACTTTTCTTGAATTTATACAAGAATATCGTTCTAATAAAGCTGCATCCAAACTTAGAAATATGGTTGCTACTACTTGTAGAGTTCTACGTGATGGAAAACAAACACAAATTCCCATAAAAGAAATTGTTGTAGGTGATTTAGTTCTTCTTTCCGCTGGTGATATGATTCCAGGCGATCTTCGAATTATTGAAGAAAAAGATTTACATGTTGGCCAATCAACTCTTACAGGAGAATCAGAACCTGTAAAAAAGCTATCATCTTCTCAAATGTCTTCTATAAATGATATAAAAAGTGTAACTGATTTAGATACAATTTGTTTTATGGGTACAAATGTTATTAGTGGTAGTGCTAAAGGTATTGTTATAAAAACTTCTAATGATACTTATTTAGGAAAAATTGCAAAAACAATTCAATCTGGTAAACCAGAGACTGCTTTTCAAAAAGGTATCAAAAATATTAGTAAATTATTAATTCGTTTTATGCTTGTTATGATACCAATTACATTTTTAGTAAACATTAGTAAACATGATATTTTAATAACTTTTACATTTTCTGTTGCAATTGCAATTGGAATAACACCTCTTTTACTTCCTGTTATCCTTTCTTCTTCTCTTGCTAAAGGTGCAATTCGAATGTCAAAAAAGAAAACAATTGTAAAAAAACTAGATTCTATTCAAAGTTTTGGTGCTATGAATATTCTTTGTACAGATAAAACAGGAACATTAACAAAAGATGAAATTGTACTTCAAAAATATTTAGATACAAGCGGAAATGAAAATTATGGAGTTTTAAAACATGCATTTTTAAATTCCTACTTTCAAACAGGCCTAAAAGGAAATATTGATAGTGCAATTATTGATAAAGCATTTGAAATGAATTTAAAAGATATTTTAAATAATTACACTAAAATAGATGAAATTCCTTTTGATTTTTCAAGGAGACGTTTATCTGTAGTAGTTTCAGATGGAAAAAAAACACAATTGATTACAAAAGGAGCGGTTGAAGAAATTTTATCTATTTGTAGTTTTGTTTATGATAATGGGAATATTTCTGAAATTACTCCGCAGATAAAGCAAAACATAAGAAATTTTACAAAAAAGCTTAATTTAGATGGTTTACGTGTAATTGCAGTATGCCAAAAAAATGATATTTCTGAAATTAAACATTTTAGTGTAAAAGATGAGACTAAAATGGTATTAATGGGATTTACTTGTTTTTTAGATCCCCCAAAGGAAAGTGCTAAAATTGCTATTGATAGATTAAACAAAAAAGGAATTCGTGTTATTGTTTTAACAGGTGATAATGAAGAAGTTAGTAAATGTATTTGTGAAAAAGTTGGAATTAATTCTTCTCGTATTATCTCTCGGTAGTCAAATTAGTCGTTCTTCTGATGCTGCACTATTACGTTTACTTTATGACACTAATATCTTTGTAAAACTTTCTCCTATTGAAAAAGCAAGAATTGTAAGATTATTAAAAGAATCAGGAAACATTGTTGGCTACATGGGTGATGGTATTAATGATAGCCCTTCTCTTACCAATGCTGATGTTGGAATTAGTGTTGATACTGCTGTTGATATTGCAAAAGAAACATCTGATATTATTTTACTTGAAAAAGATTTAAATGTATTATTAGATGGTGCTATTGAAGGAAGAAAAACATTTGCAAATCTTTTAAAATATATTAAAATGGCAGTTAGTTTTAATTTTGGTGAAGTATTATCTGTATTAATTGCAAGTATTGTTCTCCCTTTTTTACCAATTACACCAATACAATTATTAGTACAAAGTTTGCTTTATGATTTTGGTCAATTATCTCTTCCTTTTGATAATGTTGATTCAGAATATGTAGCAAAACCTAGAAGATGGAATTTAAAAGATTTACGTAATTTTATGTTTTTTATGGGACCTACCAGCTCTATTTTTGATTTAATGGTATTTAGTTCATTATGGTTTGGTTTTGGTTTAAGAAGTACGCAAAGTGCTCTTTTTCAAACAATTTGGTTTAGTTATGGAGTCGTTTCAAATTTAATTGGTTTACACATTATCAGAACTGCAAAGACACCATTTATAAAAAGTAATGCTTCTGTTCTTGTTTATATAACTTCAATTCTTTTAAGCATTATTGCTTTAATTGTACCTTTTACTGTTTTAGGTAGATGGATTGGACTTGTTAGTTTTCCACCAATTTATTTAACAGTAATTATTGGATTCCCTATTTTATATTGCTTTATTGCAAGTTTTGTTAAAAGGTTGTATATTAAGAAATTTGGTGAATGGATATAAGAACAAATAATAAAAGAACTATTGTTTAAATATAGTTCTTTTATTATTTGGCTATTTTCCACAGCAGTTTTTGTATTTCTTCCCACTTCCACATGAAGACTTTATTTCTGTATTATCAATACTATAAAATACTATTTATACTAATAATATTGCAGATTATAGCGATTTATATTTATTGTATTATTAGTATTATTTTTGTATATGTTTTCTTATTTTTTGCAAACAAAATGCAAACAATGTTTACATTCAATTTATGAAATAAGTATATAATAATTTTGTAAAAAATACAATGCCCATATTAAATTTTTTAATTATTGTCGCTTTTGTATTCCTTACATTTTTCTTCTAATAACTTAAAATCTACAACATTTTTTATATAAGATACATCATAATTATTAATTTTTTGATTGTATATAATACTTGCATACTTCTTTATCATTTCTTCATTTTTCCCAATAAATTCAAGTTCCTTTTCAACTAATATCTTATAATTTTTGTTTCTTTCATATTTAGGTTCATATAATATTAATTCACTATCTGGAACAGGTATCATATTACTAATTCTTAATGTTCCTTTTAAAACTGGTACATTATCGACTTCCTCATTTGATACAATTCTTATAATAGGAACAATAGATTTTCTTATTTGATTATCTTTATAATCACTTTTTTTAGGAGATGACATTGGTATATAATAGTTCATTTCATTTATTGTTAAAACTATACCTAAATATTTTCTTATTACTTTTCTTTTATCTTCTTTATTGTCATAAACTTTATAATCAAATTGTCTTAAATAATCTATATATTCATCTGTTACTGCATATAGTTTCATTCTTTCCTCCTAAAAAATAAAAGGTAAAGACCTAGATCTCTACCTTTTGATTTTACAGCTCCCACTTGTTGGTAGGGTTCACCTGATTTTTTAACTGTAAATAGATATTAAATATCTATTTCTATTATATTCATTATAACCTGTTTTTATGCTAATTGTCAATCATTTTTGCCAATAAAATTATATTTCATATTTTCTTAATTGCTCTATGAATCTTTCAATGTTCTCATCGTTTATATCTTCTGGCTCTATGCTAGAATTTTCCATAACTTGTTTTTCAATTCCTAAAGCACAATCTATTAGATGATTTGCCTTTTCTTCATTTGACCATACTGATAATGGCTTATCTTTATATCTTACTTTTGCATCTTCTAATCTAGTCTTCAAATCAACTACACCATCTGGAGCAACTCTTTGATCACAATAGGCACATATTTTTATCTCATACGAACCTGAATTTAAAGTTTGTTCATTTTTTCTAGATCTTTTTCCATCTAAAATTATTAATTCTTTATCAGATAGTCCTTCAATCTTTCCAATCTCTAAATTTATTTCATGGTCATTAGTGCCATATTTGTCAAAATATCTTTTTCTAATAGCAATAAATTCATTATCATTAGAAAAATCTTCTGGTATTTTAACTATATTCCCCATATCATGTAATAAACAAACTCTTATAATTGCATTCTTATCTAATTCATTACCTACCCAATTATCTATAATTAAATTACTACATGCTGCAACTCTTAACATATGCATTTGTAAATTCTCTGGCAAATGATATTTGTTATAAATCTCTAAAATATTCAAGCAAAATCCTCCTCACTATACAATTTACATTGGTCTTTTGACCATGCTGGAGAACAAACAATTGCTAATTTAAAATTACCATTCCAATAATATATATCTTTTTTATTTATAAAAATAATATCGCCCTTGTTAAAATCAATTGGTTCACTATTTCTTTTATGTATAGTTCCTTCTCCTTCTAAAATATAGCATAATTCTTCACACTCTAAATTAGAGCAATAACCTTGCATAGGGTATCTTCCAGTAATTTTATTAGTACAAAAATCCATATTTCTTTCATTTAAAGCTATTCCATATTCTAAAACCGAACTTGTATTGGCATAATTAAATTTCTCTGCATTTTCTTCTTTTACAATCTTCATATTGTTTCCTCCAATTCATCTTTTAAGAATTTATTAACAAATTCCCATCTATGTTTGATAAATTCACCATTATCAACTAATGTATTGATTTCTAACCATGTTGCCCATTTAGCATCAGATACTTCTTCTGCTTGAAATTTCATTTTTGATATATCGTAATTGCATTTTAAAATATATGTGTCTATCCATACATTGCCAGTTTTAAATTTTGTTATTAATTTTAATTCATTCGGATTTATATCTATATCTAATTCTTCTTTTGCTTCTCTTACTATTGTTTCTTTAGATTTTTCTCCTAATATTACAGAGCCACCTGTCATTGCCCATACATTAGGTTCTAATCTTTTTTGTTCTGCTCTCTTTTGAATTAATATTTTATTTTCATTATTGATAATCCATACATCTGCACCTAAATGGTATAATCCTCTATCAAATACTTTTTTATCATATTTTTCCATTATTTCCCCTGTTGGATTCCCATTATCATCTAAAATTTCCCATAACTCCATAAATAATCTTCCTATCTTATATTTATTTTCTTAATTTTAAATATCTTTCAATAAATTTTCTTGATGGTGAATATAATTTTTCTGGCAAGTTATCTAAATCAAACCATTGCCATTCGTCTTCTTTTGTTGGTTCCATTACCTTTAATTCGCCATTATGCTTTTTGGCTATAACTTGTAATGTTATATAATGTCTATCTGGCTGAATGTCATCTGCTACATTAAATAACTCTAAATCATCTACATCTAAATTTGTTTCTTCTTTTACTTCACGTTTAGCACCCTCAAAAAATGTTTCATCATATTCTTGCTTTCCACCAGGTACAGTCCAACAATCAACTTCATATATTCCTCCTGTATCTTTCTTATCTTTAGCCCTATGTCCTAATAATATTTTATTACCATCTAAAATCATTACTCCAATTCCAACTTTTATATATTTATCCATACTTTACACCACCTTAAAATTAATCTACTTTTTCATGATATATAACTTCTTTTCCATTATTTTTAGCATACTCAATTTCATTTTTTGTACTGTTGCCAATATATCCATCAATATTTACAACATAAATAGCATCGCTTATATCAATTTTCTTTCTATGAATTTTATCTAAAATACTAGCATCAACACCTTCATACATTTGTCCATCAATATTATAAACACATTGAATAACGGCATATCCTTCTTTTAGTTCCAATTCTTCAGCAATTTTCATCATTTCTTTTGAATATCTCATACTTCCACAAATTGTTATTACTTTAATTTCCATGTATAAATCCTTTCCTATTTTACTAAATCTAAATTTCCATTGATAATTTCTGGTGAGAATCCACTTATCTCATCAAACAAAATTCCCTCTGGTACTTCATTCCATAAGTATATTTTCTTATTTTCCATAAAAGCTTCATATAATTCAAGAAATGTTGAGCCACCAATATAATTCTTTTTTCCATTTTTATCAAAATTTAAAGTTAATACTGCATCCATAGATTTTATTCTATCTCTACTTCTCCTAAACATTTCGCCTTTCATTCTTGCATGTTCTTCTTTTCCCTTAGCATACCATTCATTTTCAGCATTTGGATTTTCGTATGTATGAGGTAAAAATACTTCCCAGCCATTTTCTTCTAGTTTTTCTTTAATTGGTGGTATATCCTTATAAAAAGCTTTGCTACATATTATAAATATTTTGTTCATATATAAATCACTCCAATTCTTATTCTATTTGTCAAATATTATACCATACTTTAAATTGATTGTATTCATTTTTGTAAAATTTTGTATCTTTTTTCCTAATATTTTAAAGAGCCAGTAATTATACCAGCTCTATATTTTAATAAGCAATTTCATATTTAATAATATCATTAATTGTTTTAGAATTCACTAAGTTGTCAAACACATTACTTACATCTTTCTTATTTTCATCAGTACTTGTTATATAAAAGTTTTCCGTAGTTTCTATATATTTGTGTCCTAGAATATCTGCAACATCTCTAATTTCTATACCATTTCTTAAATTAATAGTTGCATAACTTCCTCTTAAATCATAAAATCTACAATTTTCAATTCCAAGTTCTTTATGAATTATTTTAAATGGATAGTTTAAAATATTTCTACCTACATATTTTCCATTAGGTCTTGTAAATACCATATCAGCCTTATTTATTTGTAAAACATTTCCTATATTCTTCACTATTCGTTGTTCTACTACTTTTCCATATTTATTCAGTACATCTTCAAAATGATAAGTTAAATATTCTTTACCATACAATTTCTTCATATACTGTTGTTTCTTTTTATAGTTCAATAAAGCATTATATAATGTTGCACTCATACTAATTTGTCTTGTTCCTTGTTTAGTTTTAGTAGTTCCAATATACCATCTGCCTTTATCATCTTTTGGCTTATCATATACTGTATGCCTAACATTTATATCTGCTCCTGATTCAATTAATCTTGTTGCGTGAGTATCTCTAAAATCGTGAAATCTACAAGGAATACCTAATTCATAATGAATTACCTTAAATGGATATTTACACGAGTCAGTACCTTCAAAAACGCCATTATTCTTTAGAAATACTAATTTAACTTCTGGTAAAGCTACATCTATTTCAGCATGTGCATTTTATAATTTTAATTTCTTGTTTATTATTATAAGGGTTTATAACTGTTTTTTTATAATGTTTCATATATGTATCACCGTAATTTTTTCTATGTTCTTCTTGCTCTTGTTTATATTCTTTTAGTGCATTAACTAGAGTATCTCCTATAGGTATTGTTCTATAACTTGTTTCTGTTTTACATGTTCCAAAATACCATACTGTAGTTGAATTACCACTTATATGTCTTTGCCTTGTTCCTCCTGCTTGATTTTTCTTTAGTATATTTTTATTTATACTAATTGTTTTATTATAAAAATCAATATCGTCCCAAGTTAAAGCAAATACTTCTGCAATTCTTAAGCCTGTGCAATATGCTGTTAGAAAAGCATAATAAACACAATGATTATTTTTAAATCTATCTAATATTAAATTGATTTCTTCATTTGTAAAGATATGAGCTGGATCTTCTGGTGGAATATCATATTTAGGTAATTTCAATCCAATTGCTGGATTTACTTTTATAAAATCTGTTTCATACGCATATATAAAAGAACCTTTTATTACTTTCTTAATATTGTTTAAAAAGTTCTTGCTAAATGATTTATTAACATAGATTTTATTAATAAATTCTTGAAGTGTGCTTCTTGTAATTTGAGATAGTCTAAAATAGCCTATATTAGGTTTTATATGATTTTTTATAATATTGCTATATCCTTCTATGGTGTGATATTTTAAATTGATATAACAATAATTCTCTAGCCAATAATCTAAAAAGTCTGAATAACTCATATCACTTGCTCAAAATGAATTACCTGTGTTTAGATAATCATTGTATGCGATTACTCCTTCTTTCTCTGCTTCTGATTTTGTTTTAAATCCTGACTTACTTAAAAATTTTCTTTTTCCATCAACTTTTGCAATTTCAAATTTATATTGATAGAAATTTCCTCTCTTTTGAATTGTTACATTCGACATTTTTTATTTCTCCTTTCATTTTTCGAATGTAAACAAAAAATGCTATCACGAATGATAACATTTTTATAATTTGTATTCACTTTGTTTGCATAGGTAAATATCCTTATTATTCAAGTATTTCAGAGTTTTAAGTTTATGGTATGAAAACATTTTGCAAACAAAATGCAAACAATTTGGTATGTTTTCATATTTATGTTCACTAACTTAATCTCTGTAAGTATTGATATTACTGATTTCTTCCACAGCAATTCTTGTATTTCTTCCCACTTCCACATGGACATGAATCATTTCTTCCTATTTTTGGTTCCTCATTTTTTACTGTTACATGTGTTTGTTCTGCATTTCCATTTACACTATTTATATTTTCTAATGATGCATTTGTTATTCTTGCTGTTTCTGCTCTTCTGATTTCTGTTTGTTTTTGGATATTTAATAGGAGTTTTACTACATCATAATGTATGTCATAAACCATTTGATCAAACATATCTGTTCCTTCAATACGATACTGAACAACTGGATCTTTTTGTCCATAAGCACGAAGTCCAATTCCATCTTTTAGTTCGTCCATTGCATCAATATGATCCATCCATTTTTGGTCTACTACTTTTAACATAACAACTCGTTCTAATTCTCTTAAATCTGATTCTCCAATTTCTTGTTCTTTTTCTTCATAACGTGCTAGTGCCTTTTTAGTTAATTCTTCAAGTAGTCTTTTTTCATCAATTTTTTTGTCTTGTAAACTTTCCATATTTTCTAAACCAAATATAGTCCTAATTTCTTCTTTTAAAGAATCTTTATTTACAATTTCTTCTACTGAATATGAATCTACTAATGTTTGTGCTAATTCTATAATCATATTCATAATACTTTCTTTTAAATTATGTCCATCTAATACTTGTTTCCTTTGTGCATAAATAATTTCTCTTTGTGTATTCATAACATCATCATATTGAAGAACATGTTTACGAATACTAAAGTTTTTACCTTCTACTCTTTTTTGTGCTTTTTCTACAGCACCAGAAATGATTTTTGATTCAATTGGCATATCTTCATCTGCACCAAGTGTATTATACACATTAGTAATCATATCTCCACCAAAAATCTTCATTAAATCATCATCAAGACCAATATAAAATTTAGACTCACCAATATCACCTTGACGCCCACTACGTCCACGAAGCTGATTATCAATTCTTCTAGATTCATGACGTTCTGTACCAATAATTTTTAATCCACCTGATGCAATTACTTTTTCTTTTTCTTCTTTTATTTCATCATCATATTTTTTTACAAGAGTTCTAAATTTTTCTCTAGCAGTTAATATTTCTTTGTTATCTGTTTCATTAAATGCCATTGCATCTTCAATTTGTTCATCTGTATATTTTAGACGTTTCATTTCTTCTCTTGCTAAATATTCACTGTTTCCACCAAGCATAATATCTGTACCACGTCCTGCCATATTAGTAGCAATTGTAACTGCTCCATATTTACCAGCTTGAGCAATAATCGTTGCTTCTTGCTCATGATATTTTGCATTTAATACAGAATGTGGAATTCCTTCTTGTTTTAGAATTTTACTTAATTTTTCTGACTTTTCTATTGATACTGTACCGAACTAGCACTGGTTGACCTTTTTCATGGCTTTCTTTTACACTTTTTACAATTGCTCTATATTTTGCAGATTCATTTTTATAAATTACATCATTTTTGTCATTACGTATCATTGGCTTATTTGTTGGAATTGCAATAACATCTAAATTATATATTTCTCTAAATTCAGATTCTTCTGTCATGGCTGTACCTGTCATACCAGCTAATTTTTCATACATTCTAAAGTAATTTTGGAATGTAATTGTTGCAAGAGTTTTAGATTCATCTGCAATTTTTACTCCTTCTTTTGCTTCAATTGCTTGATGTAATCCATTATTATATCTTCTTCCATACATAATTCTTCCTGTAAATTCATCAACAATTAGTACTTCTCCATCTTTTACCATATAATCAATATCACGTTTCATAACACCATGAGCACGTAGTGCTTGGTTTACATGGTGAACAATTTTAGAATTGTCTAAATCATTAAAATTATCAATATGAAAAAATTCTTCTGCTTTTTTAATTCCTTTTGCAGTTAGTGATGCAGATTTTGCTTTTAAATCAATAATGTAATCATAGTTTTCATTATCTTGTGCCTGTTCTTCATCTTTAATATCTTCTTCTACGATTACTTTTGCTTTTAAGCGTTTTACAAAGTCATTTGCTTTTTTATATAAGTCTGATGATTGATTAGCACGTCCTGAAATAATTAATGGTGTACGTGCTTCATCTATTAAAATGCTATCAATTTCATCCACAATAGCAAAATGTAAATCTCTTTGTACTGCTTGATTTTTATAAATTACCATATTATCTCTTAAATAATCAAAACCAAATTCATTGTTTGTTCCATATGTTACATCACATGCATATGCTGTTCTTTTTTCATCTGGTTCCATACCAGAAATAGCAAGTCCTACTGTTAACCCTAAAAATTTATATAATTTTCCCATCCATTCACTATCACGTTTTGCAAGATAATCATTAACTGTTATAACATGGACTCCCTTTCCTGATAATGCATTTAAATATACTGGAAGAGTAGCAACTAGTGTCTTTCCTTCTCCTGTTTTCATTTCAGCAATTCTGCCTTGGTGTAATATAATCCCACCAATTAATTGTACATCAAAATGTCTCATTCCTAATACTCTTTTAGAAGCTTCTCTAACAACTGCAAAAGCCTCTGGCAATATGTCATCTAATGTTTTTCCTTGTTCTAATTCTTTTTTAAAATATTCTGTTTTTTGTTTTAATTGTTCATCTGATAATTTTGAAATTTCTCCTTCTAATGCGTTAATTTTATTTACAATTGGCATTACTCTTTTTACTTCCTTTTCACTATATGTCTTAAATAATCCCATTTATCTTGCCTCCTAAAACTTAAAATAATTCGTTTGTAACTATATCACTAAATATATTTTTTAGCAAGGATTTTATGAAAAAACTATATTTTTCATGTGTCTTTATTTATTTTAAAAAATTATATATACCTACCTTACTTTTACTTATATATCTTTGTCATAAATAGGTCTTTTCTCGCATACATTTTACTAATTCATTTATTTAAATAAGAAAAGAGGTAATATATGTTTATTTGTAATGTTAAATTTAATCATAAATTTATTTTTAAAGTTTTCTTTATAATCTTGTTTTTGATTGTACTTGTTCTTGCAGGTTTTAGTATTTATAAAATATTTAATAACACTAATAATGATAATTGTGTTACAGTTCCTGATGTTGCTAATATTACATCTAATAATTATACTAATATTTTAAAATCAGTTCATGACCATTTAGATGAACATATTGGACAAAAAATTCATTTTATAGGTTATGTATATAGAGTATATGATTTTAGTGAAACTCAATTTGTTTTAGCAAGAAATATGAAAGTAAGTTCAGATAATCAAACTTTAGTTGTTGGTTTTTTATGTAATTACAAAGATGCTTCTAAGTTTTTGGATAATACTTGGGTAGAAATTACAGGAAAAATTACAAAAGGTGATTATCATGGAGATATTCCCATTATCGAAATTCAAGAAATGAAATCATGTGATAAACCACAAGATGATTTAGTAAATCCACCAGATGATATGTATATTCCAACTAGTGCTTTATTTTAGAAAATGTAATAATATAAAAGCCCTCTAGTGTTTAATCACACTATTGGGCTTTTTCTTAGTTAAAATATCTTTTTAATAATCCATCAAATCCTCTACCATGACGAGCTTCGTCTTTCGCCATTTCATGAACTGTATCGTGAATTGCATCATATCCAAGTTCTTTTGCACGAGTAGCAAGTTCCTTTTTACCCATACATGCTCCACATTCTGCTTCTGCTCTTAACATTAAGTTTTTCTTTGTATCTGGATATACAATTTCTCCTAATAACTCAGCAAATTTAGCAGCATGTTCTGCTTCTTCCCACGCATATCTTTTATATGCTTCTGCTATTTCTGGATATCCTTCTCTATCTGCTTGACGACTCATCGCAAGATACATTCCCACTTCTGTACATTCTCCCATAAAGTTATCTTTTAATCCTTTTACTACTTCTTCATCTAATCCTTTTGCTATACCTATTTTGTGTTCATCTACATATTCTTTTTCTCCATTTTTTTCTTCTTTTTGTTCAAACATTTGTCTACCTGCTCCACATTGTGGACATTTTTCTGGAGCTTCTTCTCCAAAATGTACATATCCACATACTTTACAAACATATGCTTTCATATTATTACCTCCTAATTTTATTTTTTTAATATATTACCATATTTTTAAATTTTGTCAAGATTTTTTATTTTTCGCTTTCCTTTTTCTTTATTTTATGTTAGAATGTGTCATAAGAAAACGAATGATAATTTATTTTATATTGGAGGATAATTATGGAATTTAAAAAATGTGAACGTTGTGGATGTTTTTTTGTATCAGATAGCAATGTATGTGAAAATTGCAATCCCAAGGATAGTTTTGAACTTTCAAAATTAAGAAATTATTTTGATGGAGAAATTCATGCAAATTCAATTGATTCTATTTCTGTTGATACTGGAATTTCTGTAAAAAATTTAAATAGGTATCTTGAAAATGAAGAATTTTTAGAAATATCTAATAAATTGAATATTGGAAATATAAAATTATAAAATGTTCTATTTATATTAAGGGTGGAAAATTGTTTCCGCCCATACATTTTAGTTATTATTAAGCAGATAGATAAATCTGTCTTTTTATTAATATAAAAAAGGAATGGTGTATTATGATAACAAAATCAATTTATGATTTATTAAAAGAACGAGATTTAATAAAACAAATTACATTTGAAGATGAATTCAAAAAATTATCAGAAGATGAGAAATTTTCTGTTTATTTAGGAATTGATCCAACTGCTGATAGTATTCATATTGGTCATTTTATTCCACTTATGATGATGTCTTATTTTCAAAAATGTGGTCATAGACCAATTATACTAGTTGGTGGTGGTACTGCTTTTATTGGTGATCCTAGTGGAAAAACTGATATGCGAAAAATGCTTACTAAAGAAGAAATTTCAAAAAACGTTGATAATATTATAAAACAAGTTAGTAAATTTATTTCTTTTGAAGGTGATAATTCTGCTATTATTGTAAATAATGGTGATTGGATTTTAGACTTAAATTATATGGATTTTATTCGTACTTATGGTATTTATTTTAATGTAAATCGTATGTTAGATGCTGAATGTTTTAAACAACGTATGGAAAAAGGTCTTACTTTTTTTGAATTAAATTATATGTTAATGCAAAGTTACGATTTTTTACATCTATTTGAAACACAAGGTTGCAAAGTTGAAATTGGTGGAGATGACCAATGGTCTAATATGCTTGCAGGTGTTGATTTAATTCGTAAAATTCACAAAAATGGAAGTTTTTGTGTAACTTGTCCACTTTTATTAAATGCAGAAGGTAAAAAAATGGGAAAAACTGTTAGTGGTGCTTTATGGTTAGATGCTAATAAAACTTCTCCATATGAATTTTATCAATATTGGAGAAATATTGGAGATAGTGAAGTATATGATGTACTACGTATGCTTACCTTTTTACCAATGCAAGATGTAAAAAAACTTGCTTCATTGCCAGGAGAACAAATAAATGAAGCAAAAAAAATAGCTGCTTTTGAAATTACTAAACTAATTCATGGAGAAATTGAAGCAAAAAAGGCTGAAGAAGCATCACTGGCCCTATTTGAAGGTTCTGGTTCACTTGAAAATATGCCTACTGTAAAAATAGATACAACAGCTATTTCTATTATTGATGCTATTATTTTAACAGGAATTGCTCCATCAAAAGGTCAAGCAAGAACTTTAATTACTCAAGGTCGGTATTAGTTTAAATGATAAAAAAATTGAAGATGCTACATATACTCTATCTAGTAGTGATTTTGAAAATGGTTATGCTATTTTGAAAAAAGGAAAAAAAGTGTTTTATAAATTAGAAAAATAAAATATTATAGAGTAGATGTCTAATAAAAGACTTCTACTCTAATTTTTGAAAAATTTCTTTTATTTTATAGATATTATATTTCGCTATAATTAAAATCTGGTACATATTCTTCCTCATGTTCTCCGTAATTCTTGTATATACCCATTTTCTAAATTTAAAGAATATAAATATTCTTCTATCTTTTTATATTCCTTTTTGGTTAGTTTTCTATTAATTAATATTTCCTCTTTTGCTTTATATGTAGGAAAATATTGCGCCATTACACTAATATATACATCTTGTGGCATATTATCTTTTATCCATTTCAAAATATTTTTAGTATTTAAAATATGATTTGGTAAAACAAGATGTCTTATGATAACTCCTTTTTCAATTAGTCTTTGTTTATTAAATTTTGCTTTACCTACTTGTTCATACATTCTTTTTATTGATATTGTTGCTTTTTCAAAATAATTTTCTACATTAGAATATTTTTTGGCAATATTATTTGAATAGTATTTTAAATCTGGCAAATATACATCTATATATCCTTTTAGTAAATCTATTGTTTCTTTTTTCTCATACCCATTTGTATTATAGATAATAGGAATAGTTAATCCATCCTTTTTTGCAATATCAAGTGCCTCTATAATTTGATATACATATGATGTTGGTGTTACTAGATTTATATTGTGTGCACCCTTTTTTTGAAGATTTATAAAAATTTGCGCCAAATGTTTTATACTAACTTCTTTTCCCTTTTGCATCTGACTAATTTCATAATTTTGACAATACTTACATTTCATGTTACAGTTTGTAAAAAATACTGTACCAGAACCATTTTTTCCGACTAATACATGGTTCTTCATAATAGTGTAAAGAAGAAAGTGCAATTAACAATTTATTATCACAATTGCACCTTCCTTTTTTTCCTTCTAATCTATTTACTTTACACTCAAATGGACATAACTTACACTCTTTCAAATTTTCTATCATAACAAAAACCTCTGTATATGTAATTATATAAATCTATTATTTATTTTCTAATATATTTTTAACTTTTTGTATCACAATATTAAAATCATCCATATTTCCAGAGATAATAATATCTGCATTTTTCTTAGATGGTTCTATATATTTTTCATGCATTGGTTTTAAAGTATTTTTATATTTTGAAATAATGTAATCTATATCTAATCCCCTTTCTTTTCTATCTCTTTCAATTAATCTTGTTAATCTAATGTCTGCATCTGTATCCACAAATA
>CANAQC010000002.1 GCA_947363765.1 uncultured Clostridium sp.
GACTTAACATATGATGGAAGTGCAAAAGAAGTAGAAGTAACATTAAACAATAATGTAACAGGAAGCATCGAAGTAACATATGTAGGAGAGAAAGCAACAGACGGAAAAGCAATAAATGCAGGAAGCTATACAGCAACAGTAGTAGTAACAGGAAACGGAAGCTACACAGGAACAATAACAAAAACACAAGAATTTACAGTGTTAAAAGCTGATGGAAGATTAAATCCAGAATATATTAGAACAAGAAGTGAAATTGATTCAACACCAATGATTTATAAAGAAAATGAAACATTAGGATCAATTAGCTTACCAGAAGGATGGGCTTGGGCAAATCCAGATCAAATATTAACACTAGGACATTCAAAACAAACAGTAAATTATACATCTTCAGATAGCAATTACGAAAATGTAGAAAATGTTGTAATAGATATAATTTTATTACAAGCAGCAGATTATACAGAATTAGAAGAATATTTAGCACAAATGGAAGATGGAATTGGATTTGATCATTTAGTATCAACAGATTACACAAATTATGAAGCATTAGAAGAATTAGTAATATCTGCAAGAGCACAAAAAGCTCAAGTAGAGTTAGATAAAATATTTGTTCAAATAGAAGCATATGTATTAGAGAAACGACCAATTGACAGAACAAAATTTGATGAATATTTAAGAGAAGTTGATGAATTAGTAGAAACTGATTATTATGCTTCAGATTGGGCACAATTACAAGAAAAAATTCAAATTGTAGAAGAACAAACTTTAATAAGTAAATTTGAAGAAAAATTCAAAGAAGCAAGAGAGTTTGTAATAAGAAAGAAATATGTAGATACGTACAAATTAGACCTAATTAAAGAAGAACTTGCAAAATTAAATAAAGATGATTATTCAGCTGAGAGTTGGCAAAAAGTTCAAGATTTAATTAAAGAAGCAAATGAACAAAAACTACAAAGTAAATTTGATAAAATTGTAGAAAGTATTGATTTAAATACTATACTTGTTGAAAAACAAGTAGTAAAAATTGAACTTTCACAAGTTCCACAAACATCATATATATTTGGAGAAACACTTAATGTAGAAGGAGGAAGAATTTTAGTTATCTATGATAACAAAACACAAGAAGAAATAAGTATTAATCCAAATTGGGTAACAGGATTTAATAATGAATTATTAGATGAAACACAACAATTAACTATAACTTATGAAGGATGTATGGCAATTTATAGTGTAACTGTTAACGATGTTGCAATAGGAATTAATGTAGAAAAACCAGAACAAGATGTTTACAGATATGGAGAAGATATTAATTTAGACGGATTAAAAGTAGTATTACAAATGAAATCTGGTAAAACAAATCCAATTTCAATTAATGATTGCAGAATAACAGGATATGATAAAAATACTTTAGGAATACAAACAATTACAGTAAAATATCAAGAATATGAAGAAAAAACATTTGAAGTTAGAGTAAATGACTACGTGATAGGAATTAAATTAACAGAACCTATAAAGAAAACATATTCAGTAGTAGATACAAGACTTGTTACACAAGGAATGAAAGTAGAAACAATTATGGCTTCTGGAAATGCAGGAAGTGATGTAACAAGATATGCAATAATTGATGATTCTAATGTAGACTTTAAAGTACCAGGTTCAAAAGATGTTTATGTAACATATGAAGGATATACAAAGACATTTACAATAGTAGTAAATGATACTGAAAAACCATTTATAGCATTAAATGGAGAAAGAGAAGTAACTATAGAAGTAGGAACAAAATATGTAGATGCAGGAGCAATAGCAACAACAAGTTACGGAACTACTGTAAAAAATGTACCAACAAAAGAGCCAATAGATGAATGTGTAAATACAAATGAATTAGGGGATTATACAATTACTTACGTATTTGCTGATGTAACAGGAAAACAAGCAGATGAAGTAACAAGAATTGTTCATGTTGTTGATACAACTGCACCAATAATTACAATTAATAATGACAATGAAGAAAATTATGTAATGCACATAGGAACACAAATTCCAGCATTTAGTGCAACTGCTACAGATAATTATAAACAAGGTGAAATAGATGTAGAAATAACACATAATATTATTCCAAACAAATTAGGTACTTATACAGTAACATTTACAGCAACAGATGGAAAAAATGTAGCGACTATAACAAGAACATTTAGAGTAATAGATATTATAGCACCAGTAATTGATGTACGTAAGAAAACTGAGACAATACAAGTAAATACACCATTTGATCCTTTAGAAGGTGTAAGTGTATATGATAATTCAGGAGAAACTATAATACCAAATGTAAAACTTAATGATTTAAATACTAAAGAATTAGGAACATACACAATTACTTATACAGCAAAAGATTCAAGTGGAAATGAAGCTATAGAAGTAAATAAAACAATTATTGTAATAGACACTATAGCACCAACATTTAAGGAATTTAATGCCTTTAAAGGTAATAAAGGAGATACTTTATATGTAGTAGTAGGTACAGAATTTACAGATCCAGGAGTTGTATTTACAGATAACTATACAAAACCTGAAGACATAATTTATGATACACCAATTGTTAAATTAACAATGAATGGTACAACAGTTATAGTACCAGATGGAGAAATTAATTATAACAAAGAAGGTGCAATATATACAATTACTTATACTGCAAGGGATAAACAAGGAAATGTATCTGATAGTGTAACAAGAACAATAAAAATAACTAAACAACCACCAACAATATATTATAAAGACTTAAGTACTATTGTTATAACTAATACAACAAAAGAGAATCCAAAAGTATTCTTATATGACACAGTTATTTATTATACAGATGGAGTTGTAACACTTACAAAAGATGGATTACCATTCGAAATGCCAGAAGACGGAAAACTATCTGATGGAGAATATGTTATGACAGTAAAAGGTGTAGACGAAGATGGTAACCTAAACAATACAGAAAATACTCAATATATTGTAGTAGATACAAAACCACCAGAAATTATTGGTCTTAAAGCAACAAATAAAACTAAAGAATCAATAACTGTAACTTTTGTAGATGTAACAGATGTTGCAAGTGCAGTATTAACAGATAAGGATTATAATGTGATTTATGATGTGAAGAAATACTTAGAAGAAAATAATACAAATCAATACAATACACCATCAGAAGTAGGAACATATTACTTAATTGTTAAAGATGCACATGGAAAAGAAGGTAGATATAAAATTGTTGTTCAAGCACCATAGTTATAAAAAAGAAACTCATGATTATCATGAGTTTCTTTTCATTAGACAATAAAAGCAAATTGGTGTTTACAAAAAAACATATAAATAGTATAATAAAAACATATGGAAATTATAATTGGAGGGAAAAATGAAAAAAGTTTTATTAATTATGAGTATTATATTTTTACTAATAGGAACAGGGATTATTATTTATATGGCTATAGGTATATTTCAGACTCAATTATTACAATCAGAAGAAACGGTAAAAAAGGATAATTTAGAAGAAAATTTTCCAGTAGTATATTATAATGATTTAAATCAAAATGGAGCAACAGTTATATTACTAGAAGGTGATGTGTTTAGATATAAACCAACAATAAAATATGCAGGAAAAACAATAACTATTATAAAAAATGGAAAACCAATAGAATATAAAGAAGAAAGATTAGAAGATGGTGAATACTGTGTTATAGTAACTGGAAAAGATAAAGAAATAAAACGTAATTTTATTGTAGACACTACTCCACCTAAATTTACAGGTATTACTTCTGGTAAATTTACACAACCACAAACAATAACTTTTGATGATGTAGAAGATGTTGAAAAAGCTACTATAACTAATAAAGATACAAAACAAGTAATTGATATAAAAAAACATTTAACAGATAATAAAACAAATCAATATACAACTCCATCTGAAAAAGGAAGGTATGAGATACGAATTGAAGATAAATATGGAAATGGTGTGAATCCAATATCAATTGTAATACAATAAACAAAAAATATTATTTATAACCCCCTCTTTATTGAACAACAAACTTTAATAAGGAGGGAGAATTTTATATTTAAATATCAGTAATACCAATCAAACTTATATACAAATTTGTTCTTAATAAACTGTTTGTATAATATAAATAATAAAAGACATACAAATGTAATGTAAACTTAACAATAATGAAATTATACAAAAATTACCATAGGAAATAAAAAAGGAAAAATTGTAAAACATTACTAATTTCAAGCAAAACAACAAATTACTTGTTTTGACAAAAAGTTAATGTATAAGTACGAACAATTACTTTAATAAACATAAAATCTCATAAAATAACAAATAGTATGTTTACAAAAAAAGAGAAAGATAGTATAATAGAAATATAGGTTAAATTTATAATTAGGGGGAAAAACAATGAAAAAAACGTTAGCAATTACAATTATTATGATTTTAATTATAGGAGTACTAGGAGGTGTTGTAAATGCTGCTTCCGCAAGAGTTAGTGCTTCTGCAAGTTCAGTAAATATAGGAGATACAGTAAAAGTAACAATATCTATTGGTGAAAAAGCCAAAATGATAGAATTTAGTATAAATTATGATAAATCAAAATTTGATTATGTTTCTGCATCTAAAGGAAAATATAATCAAAAATATTCATATGTAAACACAGAAGGAGAAGCTGATACAGAAAGTGTAACATTAACATTTAAAGCAAAAGCCACAGGAACTAGCAATTTTTCAATAAGTAATTTAAAAGTTGCAACAGAAACACAAAAAATACCTTCTTATCCTATGAGTAATTCATCTGTATCAGTAACTGCCAAAGAAAAAGAAAATACAAGTAATAATAATAACAATAGTAATAACAATAATAACAAGCCAAGTAACAAGCCAAGTAATAAACCATCAAATTCAGGAAATAAAACAAATAATACAAATAAAAATGATGATAAAGCAGAAGAACCAGTAACAGAAGAACCAATTGAAGAAGAACCAGTAGAAAAAGAACCAGCGCCAAATGAGTTAATTAAATTAGAAGATAATGAAGATATAAAAACTTTAAAAGATGAAAAAACAAATGTTATAGTAAAAGCAAGACCTATAGCATTAGAAGAAGATACTACTTTAGTAGTAAATTCTATAACAAATGAAGATGAAGACTATAAAATATTAGAAAATATTCTAAAAAATATAGAAGGAACAAAAACATATTATGATCTTCAATTTATGAAAGAAAATAATATAGTAAATCCAAATGGTTATGTAACAGTATTTTTACCAATTCCAGAAACATATAACAAAGAACGTTTAGAAGTATACCAAATAAACGAAGATGGAACATATGAATTGATACAAGGTGAAATACAAGGAAATTATTATACATTTACTACAGATAAACTTGCTACATATTCTTTAGTAGAAAAACCAGAACCTGTAACCTTTGAAAAGATGATTATGAATAGTTTAAATGATGTAAATATTTTATATATTATAATTGGAGTATTAAGCTTTATTATTATAGTGGCAATAGCTGTTATAATTAGATTATCAAGAAAAAAGGCGAAAAGAAGCAAATAAATTATTTTTGAGGTGAAAAAAATGAAAAAGATAGGAAAAATATTGTTATTATCTGGATTAACAATTGCTACAGTAGGGACTATTGGACTTACTAATATGACTTCTGAAACATTACAAAAAAGTAATGTTTCAAGTGAAGTACAAGCATATAATCACAATCCTAATAATATTTTAGATAATATTTTTGAAAAAGATGGACAAACTATTTTGCCTTTTATTTTCAAAAATTCTGATCAAACAATAACAAAAAAATATGTAGAAGAACAATTTAAAAAAGCGGGACTTACAATTAAAAATTTATCTAGTCTTAAAGATATTATTGTAACTGGAGATGAAATAAAAACTGATTCTAAAACATACAAAGTTTTAATCTATGGGGATTTGACAGGAGATGGTTATGTAGATAGTTTTGATGCTTTAGAAATTGTTGAACATGTAATAAAAGATAAAGAACCAAGTGGACTATATAAAATAGCAGCTAATGTAGAAAATAAAGATGATATAGTAGATAGTTTTGATGCTTTAAGAATTGTAGAATTTGTTATTGGAAGTCAAACTAAACTTGTAGTAAAAGAACCTCTATCAACAATAGAACAAAATATAGAATGTCCAAAAATTACTCTAAAGGGTGATGATCCACAAATTGTTAGATTACAAGAACCTTATATAGAAGCAGGAGCTACTGTTACAGATAATAAAGATAAAGACTTGAAAGTAACAATAGACAGTAGTAGTGTTAATGTTAATAAAATAGGAACATACTATGTTACATATAAAGCAGTAGATTCAGATGAAAATGAAAGAGTAGTAACAAGAGAAGTTAGAGTTGTAGATTATGCAACAGAATTAAATGTAACTACAAAACCAACAAAAAGAGATTATAGATATGGAGAAGATATAGATTTAACAGGAATGGTCGTAACAGCCAAAATGAAATCATCAGGAGATACACCAGTTAATGTAGACTCTTCACAATATGAAGTAACTGGATATGACAAAACAAAAATTGGTACTCAAACAATAACAGTAAGTTATGCAGGTAAAGAAGATAAATTTACAGTAGAAGTACATGACTATCAAATAGGAATAGAAGTAGTATTCCCAAAAACAGAATATAAATATATGGAAGAATTAGATTTAACAAATGCGACAGTATCAACTTTAATGGCATCTGGTGCTAAAGGACAAGCAGTACAAATTACACAAGATATGATTAGTGGATATAAAAAAGATGAAACAATTAAGCAAAAAATTTACATAGAATATGCTGGTATGACAGAAGCTATAGATATTGAAGTAAAAGATTATGCAATTAGTATTAATATTACACAAAATCCAGACAAACAATATAAACAAAAATATGGTCAAGAACTAGATTTAACTGGTATGGTTGTAAAAGTTAATATGGCAAAAGCAGGAGAAAAAACTCTTACACAAGCAGAATATGAAGTAAAAGGATATGATAAAACAAAATTAGGTGATCAGGTAATAACAATATCATATGCAGGTAAAGAACAAGACTTACCAATTAAAGTAGAAAACTTTGTTAAAGGAATTGAAGTTACAGTAGCATCTTGGGCAAAAGTAGACTATGTAGTAGGTGATAAAATTAGTCTTAATGGAGTTACAATAAAGAAAGTTATGGAAGTTTTAGAGCCTGATAAAGATACTACTATTACAAAAGATTCAGATGATTATTCAAACTTATTAATATCACCATCACCTGATGAAGAAAGTGTTGGATTTAATACTAATAAAGTAGAAATGATATATACAACAGACAATACAAAGAGCGGAAAAACAGAAGAATTTAAAGCAGAATATGCAATTTCAGTATTAAGACCTTTATCTACTATTAGAGTAAATAATAAAAACTCAAGTGGATATGCACATGAATCATTTAACTTTGGAACTGTGCTTTCAGGAGAAGATGAACAACATTTAAAAGAGGGAGAATTAAAAACACATATAATTAATGAAGGTGGACTTGATGTAACAAGTACAGTAGAAGTAAAAATTGAAAAAATAGAAAATAATCAAATGCAAGTAATGTTAAAATTTGATGAAAAAGGAGATTATCAAGTTTACTTCTACGTTGGAGGAAGTTTCGAATATAGTACAATTAAATCTGATGTACAACCAGTTCATATTGAATATAATCCAACTGTTGATAAAGTTCAAATAAAAAATGTTAATGAAACAACAATTACTTTAAGAAAAGAAAAATTTATAGAAAGAGATATAACTTTTATAAATATACATGGAGACATATTAACAGATGTATTAGCAAAAACTATAGATTTTGCAGATACTAATAATAGATTAATATTTACAAAACTAAATGGTGACCATCCAGTTTCAAGTAGTGAAGAACCAGTAAATAGAGTTCGTATAACAGGAAAAGAAGAGGGAAATACAGTTGTTAAAATTACAGTAAATAAAGATACATCTAATATAGATACAAAAACATTAGGTTCAGCTTATATTAGAGAAGAAGCTGCAAAGACTATTGCCTTAGGAAATAAAAATGATTTAATAATATATCAAGAACCACAATTAGTACAAATAGATAATGTATTAGAATATAAAGGTGTTATATACACATTAATTCCAATTTATATTGCAGATGAAGATAATGATACAGTTATAATTAAAGGAACAGATCTTGTACTAGGAAATGCAACAAAAGAGAATAAATTAGGAATTAGATATACAGGATTTAATCCAACACAAGAATCATTATTGAAGATAGAACTATTTGATGATAATAAACCAGGAAGTGAACCTGTAACCTCAGAAGATCCAATAGAATATATTGGAGTTGCACTAAACCATGGAGCAGATCCAGATGAATTAATAGCAACAAAGCTAATGATTGAATATTATAAAGCTACAAATACAGAACAAGTACCAATACAAATAGAACCTTTAAGAATTAGGGAATTAGTTGTAAAAGATTTAGATTCACAACCAATAACAAAAACACCAACAGGATATAATCATCAACAGTTTAATGTAGGTATAATTACATCTGGTGCAAGGCAAAAAGATGTAACACAAAGTGATTTTTATACAAATGGAGTTAAAAATTATAGAGTAGAAAAACTTGTAGGTGGTGTATGGCAAGATGTTACAAATAATACAGTAACTGTAACAGATGCTTCTGGAAAAACTACTACAAAAAAAGCAGTAGATGTTGAATTTGGATATTCTAATACAAAGGGAGTACAATTAAATTTTATAAGTGAAGAAACAGGAGAAAATAGATATAAGGTAACATTTTGGGTAAATGTTGCAGGAGCAAGCCAACCAGTTAGTCAAACTCAAGAAGTTAAAACAGATAATGATCCAGTAGTAGCAAATGCAAGAATTTTAGATATGAGTGATTTAGTTAAAGATACACCAGTTATAAGAGATATTCAATTTACAAATCAATATGGAGATGTATTACAAAATGTTTATTATAATGATATTATAAAAGATGAAAATGGACAAATAATTGGTGATGGAATAAAAGCACAAGTATTAAATGAAAATGGAAAACCAACTGGAATAGTATCAAAAATTGAACTAATGGCTACTAGAACAGGAGATGTATCATTAACTTTAGCAATAAATGATAAAATTTTACCAGCAATTTCATTTGTTGCAAAAGAACCAGCAATTACTATTAATGTTAATGGAACAAAAACTATAGTATTATATGAAGAAAAACCAGCAGGTGTTAATAATATAGGAGAAGATGATGATGGATATATATACACATTAATACCATTTAGTATTGATGGAACTGATAGACCAATATATGGAGATAAATTAAATGAAGGTGGAGAAGCAACACAAGAACTTCCAGTTGGTATTACAGGAGAGGGTATAGATGATTCTTTAGTAATGGTAAAAATGTTTAATAAAGATAAAAGGCCAGAATCTGGAAGCGATGTAGCATATATTGGAATTGCCCTATGGGATGAACCAGCAAGCTCAATGATAGGAAAAACATTTACAATTACATATATTGATGCAGAAGATCCAGTTACTATAACAGTAGTAGCACAATAAAACAATAAAAAAATACGTATCTTTTAAAGATACGTATTTTTTATTCATACAAAATATATAAATATCATATATTATATAATAAGAAAATTAGAGGAGGTAGGCAAAAAAATGATAGACGGAAAGTATAATTGTTCACTAAATACTCCTATGGGAGCAATTAATGGAACTATTACGCTAGTTAGTAATGAAGTTAGTGTTCAAGGCATATTAGAAACAATGGGAATGAAAAACAAATTTAATGGAAAGAAAACTAAAGAAAATGAATGTGCATTTACAGGAGATTTCAATACACCAATGGGAAATATAAAATACGAAGCTACATGTAGAGTAATAAATAATACTCAATTAGAATTAGTAGCAAATACTAGTAAAGGAAGTTTTAAAATACAAGGAAAACGTATGTAATTTAAACTTGCATAATTTAAATTACTATAGTATAATATTCATTAATTAAGGGATTTCCAAAGTAATATTTTCCTTTATGTATGCAGTAATTATTATTACAATACAAAGAATAGGAGGGTAATGATTATGGGCAATAAAGAAGAAATACAAGAGGTTGTAGAGGCAATAAATGAAGACAAAGGAAGCCCGTGTGTTACTGAGGACATGGTTTATCCGATTGGTAACAATTTTGGGACAAAGGTTTATGCTGTAGTGCTTGGTGATAATATGGCAATTTATACACCAGAAGATAAGAAAAAACCAATTAAATATGTTGAGTTATGGGAAGATAGGTAGACTAACATACAAGATCTAACATAACAAAAACGACCTTGCATGCAAAGCAAGGTCGTTTTTGTTAGTACGATAAGGTTAAGTTTTATTGGAGTTTCTGTATAAAATGTGTAACATGCGATGAAAAACTAATTTTAGTATAATAAAGTACTTTTTTAACATTTCCTTAAAACTTATTAAGAAATTATTAAATAACTGATTAAACTTAAAAAGTACGCTATAATAAAAATAGAAAAATATTAGGAGGAAGATAATGGAAATTTTAAAAGTAGAAAATTTATCAAAAATTTATGGAAAAGAAGAAACTTTAGTAAAAGCAATTGATAATATTTCATTTAGCGTAGAAGAAGGAGAATTTGTTGCAATAATTGGACCATCAGGTTCTCGGAAAATCAACAATGCTTCATATTTTAGGAGGTGTTGATAGACCAACATCACGGAAAAGTGTATATAAAAGGAAAGGATGTATATTCATTAAATAATAATGATTTAGCAATATTTAGAAGGAGAAATGTAGGACTGATATATCAATTTTATAATTTAATTCCTATTTTAAATGTAGAAGAAAATATATCATTACCTGTTTTATTAGATGGAAAAAAGGTAAATAATGATAGATTACAAGAAATTATTAAGACTTTAGGATTAGAACAAAGGATAAAACATTTACCAAATGAATTATCTGGTGGACAACAACAACGTGTATCTATTGGGAGAAGCTTAATAAATAATCCTGCAATTATTTTAGCAGATGAGCCAACAGGAAACCTAGATAGTAAAAATTCAGAGGAAATATTAGAACTCTTAAAATATTCGAATAAAAAATATCACCAAACTTTAATTATGATTACACATGATTTAAATATTGCTAAACAAGCAGATAGAATGATTAAGATTCAAGATGGAAAAATATTTAGTGATGAGAAAATAAATTAGGAAGGAAAAAAAGATGAATATATTAAAAAAATTGACATTAAACTATTTAAAACTAAATAAAAAAAGAACAATTGTAACTATTATTGGAATTATATTGTCTGGTGCTATGATTACAGCTGTTGCAACACTTGCTGTTTCCTTTCAAAGTTTTATGTTAGATATAGAAATTAGTCAAGATGGTGCATGGGAAGCTAATTTTAAAAATGTAAAAATAGAAGATATGCCAGAAATTGTAAATGATAAAAGATTTACAAATGTTATGCTAATGGTACCAGTAGGAATGGCTCAAAATTCATATTCGGAAGATGAATTTTGTTATATAAAAGCATATTCAAAAGAGGCACTTAACAATATGAAGGTTTGTTTAATAGAAGGAAGATTACCAGAAAATGAAAATGAAATTGTACTAAGTAATACATTTTTTGATGGAAAAGAAAATGAGCCTAAAATTGGGGATACTATTACTTTTGATATAGGCAAAAGAATGTGTAATGGTGAAGAATTAATTAGTTCTGCAAAAGAAGAAAATGAAACATTTATAAAAGAACAAACAAAAAACTATATTGTTTGTGGAAAAATTAGAAAACCAGATTTTGAAACTTCAAATGATAATTATACATCAGGTGTCACATTACTTAATGAAACAAAACAAATTACAGAAAAAATACTTGATATAGGAGTTATTTCAAAAAATGTAAAAAAATTATATGAAGATACAGAGGAAATAGCAGATAAGTTAGGTTTATACACAATACGGAAATGATGGAGAAAAAAATTATACCATCAATTATAATACATATGTATTAACATACAAAGGAATAAGCCGTATGAATGGATTTCAAGGTATGCTATATTCAGTATGCGGTATTTTAATTACAGTTATTATGATAGGTTCTATTTTAGTTATTTATAATAGTTTTGCAATTTCTATATCAGAAAGAAAAAAACAATTTGGTATGCTATCTTGTGTTGGAGCAACAAAGAAGCAAATAAAAAGAACAGTTTTATATGAAGGGGCTATTCTAGGAGGAATTGGAATTCCAATTGGTATTTTATCTGGAATAGGAGGAATTGGAATTACATTAAATATTGTAAATAACCTACTAAAGCCAATGATTGCACAAGAAGGAACAAATTGGAATTTACATTTAGTAATTTCTTGGCAATCCATAATAATTGCAACAATATTAATAGCAGTAACTATTTATTTATCAGTTATGCTTCCTGCAAAACGTGCTAGTAAGGTTTCTGAGGTTGAAGCAATTCGTGGAAATGGTGATATAAAGATTAAAGCAAAAAAACTCAAAACAAGGAAGTTTATTAGGAAATTATTCGGAATAGAAGGAGAATTAGCACTAAAAAACTTAAAAAGGAGTAAGAAGAAATATCGTACAACAGTTATTTCTTTAATGATAAGTATTGTTTTATTTGTATCGGTTAGTGGGTTTGTAGGCTATATGTATAGTGGATTTGATGCTATGTACCAAAGTGTAGATTATGATTATTCAATTTCAACTTATGCTACAGATACAGATTCTCAAAGGCAAGAAGAGAATAATTTAAAACAAATAATTGAAAATTCAAAAAATATTGATAAATTATCAATTGTTGACCAAGCGGTTGCACATACATTACTAACAGAAGATAGGTTAGATACAAATATAAGAAAAGCAATAAAAGAAAAAGACCAAGTAAGAGAATATTTTTATAAAGAAGATGACAAATATCAAATTGGTATTAGGATAATGGCATTTAATGATAAACAAATGGAAGAATATTTAAAAAAGGTAGGGATTACAAAATTAGAAGATAATCAAGTTATTTTAATTAACTATATTGATTTATTAAGAACTGCTAAAATGGAAGGAAATTTAACAAATTTAAAAGAAAAAGAAATGTTAGAATTGGTTTATCCGATACGACAGAAAAGTAATGAAAATTTAGATGAAATAACATATGAAACACATAAAAAATCATTTGAAATTGCAAAAGTAACAGATAAAATGCCATTTGGAGTAGTAAATGAAAATAATCCATCTTTAATTGCAATTACTACAAAAAAAGGATTGGAAAGCTTAAAAACGCAAAGTGTTATGAGTATGATGTTTACAGCAAAACATGAAGAAGAATTAGAACAAGAATTACAAGAAATTGAAAAAATGAATACAGGATTAATGGTATATATAGATAATGTAAAAGAAACAATACAAACACAACGTAATTTGAAACTTATTATTAATATCTTTTTATATGGATTTATTTCATTAATTTCTGCTATTGGGATTGCTAATATATTTAATACTATATCAACTAATATAAGTTTAAGAAAGCGTGAATTTGCAATGTTAAAATCAATTGGTATGACTGAAAAAGGATTTAAAAAAATGTTAGATTTAGAATGTATTTTCTATGGAACAAAGGCATTACTGTTAGGATTACCAATAGGAATTTTAATATGTTATTTCTTGAATCAAGGTTTTGCTAATGTAGTTGAGTTTGCATTTAACCTACCATGGGCAAGTATCGTTATTTCAATTGTTAGTGTATATTTAGTAGTATTTATAACTATGATATATTCAAGTAGTAAAATAAAAAAAGAAAATATTATTGATATATTAAGAGATGAAAATATATAAGTGAATAAAAAATAAAAAAAAGCACACCTTATAATTTATGAGGTGTGTTTTTTATGAATGAAGATTTAAATAAAAAAGTTACAGATGAAGAAACAAAAAGAAAAAATATGAAAAAGGCAAAAGAGGAATTTGGAATAGAAGTAGGGGAGGATGGTACAAAATATGGTGAATTTGTTTCGTCATATTTTGCATGGATATCATTACCAGAACAAAAAGAAAAGGCAAAAAAATTACAAAATATGACGAAAAATAAAGAAAATAAAGAATAATTTTAAATAATCGGAATAAATGACAAAAAGCTAGCATATATTATAATTAGATTTATTTGAAATAAAGAATAAATATAGTATAATAGTATTGTAGGTCAAAGAAAGTCAAAGTCAAACTAGGAGGACACAAATATGAGAATAACAGATATAATAGAAGAATTTATTAAAGACTTATTAAAAGATGAAGAAGAATATATAGAAATACAAAGAAATGAGCTTGCAGAACAATTTAATTGTGTGCCATCACAAATTAATTATGTGATACAAACAAGATTTAAGCCTTCACAGGGTTATTACGTAGAAAGTAAGCGTGGAGGAGGTCGGACACATTAGAATTAAAAAGATAAATATAACTAAGAGTAATTATTTAATGCATATTATTGCAAATTTAGAAGATAAAATTACGGCAGGAGAAGTTGATATTTATTTAAGTAATTTTTTATCTTATAACATTATTAGTGAAAAAGAAGCAAAATTGTTAAAAGTAGCAACAAGTGATAATGTATTAGTAGTTCCTCAAGAAATAAAAGATGATTTAAGAGCAAATATTTTTAAAAATATGTTGTTAAATATAGTGGATTAGAAATTAGAATTCAAGTGCTATTTAAAATCTAATTTATATTTATAAAAAAGAAGGAGTTGATTTTTTATGTTATGTGAAAATTGTGGAGAGAATGAAGCAAATGTAAAATATACACAAATTATAAATGGTGTAAAAAAGGAAATGATACTTTGTCAAACTTGCAGTAAAAGATTAGGAATTGATGATATGAATTTCAACATGCCAATAAATTTATCTAGTTTTTTGGGAGAATTTTTTGAAGATACACAAGATACCTTTTTACCAAGTTTGATAAATCCTAAACAATTACAGTGTAATGAATGTGGTATGACATATGAAGAGTTTGCAAATACTGGAAAGTTTGGATGTGCAAATTGTTATGAAACTTTTGAAAATAAAGTTGATTTAGTATTAAAAAATTTACATGGTTCAAATCGTTATATTGGAAGAAAAGCTAAAGTAACAAAGACAGTTTTAAGTAAAGAAGATATTACAAAAGAAGAAATAAAACAAGAAAAATTAGATAATAAACTATCACAAATTGATAATTTGAAAGAAGAATTAAAAAAAGCAATAAAAGAAGAACGTTACGAAGATGCTGCAAAAATTCGTGATGAAATAAAGAAATCAGATAAATAAAATTAGGAGGAATTGGTATGTTAAATTGGTATTTGCAAACGGGAAAAGAATCAGATGTTGTTATTAGTTCAAGAATTAGGCTTGCAAGAAACTTAGCAAATTTTCCATTTATTACGAAATTAAATAAAAATACGAAACAAAAAGTAGAAGAAACTATAAAAGACATAGTGCCTAGTTTAGGTTATGGTCTTAAATTTGTAAAATTAAAAGATATGGATGATATTACTAAAATGTCATTATTAGAGAAACATTTGGTTAGTCCTAAATTTGTATTAAATAAAGAAGATATAGGTGCTATGTTAATTAATGATGAAGAAAATATATCTATTATGATTAATGAAGAAGATCATTTAAGAATTCAAGTTATGAATTCTGGTTTTGACATAGAAAATTTAATGAATTTAGGAATAGAACTTGAAGAAAAAATTGGAGATATTTTGCCATTTGCATATAGTGAAAAATATGGTTTTTTAACAGGATGTCCAACTAATGTAGGAACTGCACTTAGAGTATCTGTTATGGTACATTTACCAGGTCTTGCAAGAACGGGTAATATTGGGAAAATTTTAGAGGTTATTAATAATTTTGGAATGAATATACGAGGGGTATATGGAGAAGGTTCAAAAATAGGTGCAGATATGTATCAAGTTTCTAATAAACAAACTTTAGGAATATCTGAAACAGAAATTATTAAAAACTTGAAACTAATTACTGAAAAAGTTATTGAACAAGAAAGACTTGCAAGAAAGATATTAGCAAAAGATAGCATAGAATTAGAAGATAGAGTATATCGTGCTTTTGGAATTTTGACAAATTCACGAAAAATATCTTCCGATGAGGCAAGAGACTTATTATCTGAAGTAAAATTAGGTACAGACCTAGGAATTATAACTCAGTTAAATGATTTAAAAGTAAAAAAATTAGAACTTTATATAAAGCCTGCAAATTTGCAAAGGTATTTAGGAAAGCAAATTGAAAGTTATGAAAGAGATATAAAACGTGCAGAGGTAATAAAACAAATTATAGAGGAAAAATAAACATTGCCATATGGGCAATGTTAGGTAATAAAATTAGATATAACTTCAGTAGAAACTACAATGGCTGCCACAATGATAATGGTGTCACTGGAAATAATACCAAGTATACCTAGAAATATACTTAAAAACAATATAAAAATAAGTGGAAGTTTTTTAAGTATTTTACGCATATTTCCTCCTTGGGATATCTCATTAGAATTTTCTAATGGCTAAAAGTCCAAATGGACGTATATAAGTTATAAATATTATATCATAATAAACATAAGAAGTAAAGTTTTAGAAAGAAGGTTTGAGTTTAAATGACATATAAATTTACAAATAGTGCCCAAAGGGCAATTGAAATAGCAAATGATGTTGCTATAGAATTAGGACATAACTATATTGGAACAGAACATATTTTATATGGTTTAGTAAAAGAAGGAACAGGTGTTGCAAGTAAAGTACTACAAAATCAAAATATAAATGCAGATGCAGTAGTACAAGAAATAGAAGAATTAATTGGAATTGAAAAAACTGCAAAAATAGAAATTGCAGGATTTACTCCAAGGACTAAAAGAATAATTGAAAATGCCTTCCGTGAGGCAAGAAAATTAGGGTCTGATTATATTGGAACAGAGCATATTTTAATTGGTATAATGAGAGAACCAGATAGTGTAGCTACAAGAATCATGCTTGATTTAGAAGTAAGTATTCAAAAATTATATAATGAATTAGTAAAAGTAATTAATGAAGAAGAACCACAAGGAAATAATATAGAGACAAAACAAGCAAAAAAAGTGTCAGGAAGTTTTAATCAAACTCAAAATTTAAATCAATATGGAACAGATTTGACAAAACAAGCTGTAGAAGGTAAATTAGATCCAATTGTAGGAAGAAAAGAGGAAATTGAAAGAGTAATTCAAATTCTTTCAAGAAGAACTAAAAATAATCCTTGTTTAATAGGTGAACCAGGTGTTGGAAAAACAGCAGTAGTAGAAGGATTGGCTCAACAAATTGTAAATGAAGATGTACCTGAAATGCTAAAGAATAAAAGAGTAGTAACATTAGATATTTCTAGTATGGTAGCAGGAGCAAAATACAGAGGAGATTTTGAAGAAAGAATTAAAAAGTGTTTAAACGAAGTAAAAAAAGTAGGAGATGTTATTTTATTTATAGATGAAATTCATACTATTGTTGGAGCAGGTTCTGCAGAAGGAGCAATTGATGCAGCAAATATTTTAAAACCATTACTTGCAAGAGGTGAGATTCAATTAATTGGTGCTACTACTTTAAATGAATACCGTAAATATATAGAAAAAGATGCAGCACTTGAAAGAAGGTTTAGTCCAGTAACAGTAATGGAACCATCAAGTGAAGATACTATAAAAATTTTAAAAGGGATACGTGATAAATATGAAGCACATCATAATGTAAAAATAACAGATGAGGCGATTGAGGCAAGTGTTAAATTGTCGGTAAGATATATTAATGATAGGTTTTTACCAGATAAAGCAATAGATTTAATTGATGAGGCAGCATCAAGAGTACGTATGAGAACGTATACACAACCAAATTCTTTAAAAGAGTTAGAATCTGAAATTGAAAAAACAAGAAATGAAAAAGAAGAGTCAATTAGAATTCAAGAATTTGAAAAGGCAGCTAGTTTAAGAGATAAGGAGAGAAACTTGAAGGAAAAATTACAAAAAGAGCAAGAAAAGTGGAATAATAAAAATACAAGAAACATAACAGAAATTACAAAAGAGGAGATTGCAGAAGTAATAGCAAATTGGACTAAAATTCCTGTGAAAAAATTAACTGAAGATGAAAATCAAAAATTAAAGAACTTAGAAGAAGAACTTCATAAAAGAGTAATTGGTCAAGAAGAAGCAGTTTTAGCTGTTTCAAAAGCTATTAGAAGAGGAAGAGTTGGACTAAAAAATCCAAATAGACCAATTGGTTCATTTATATTTTTAGGACCAACAGGTGTAGGTAAAACAGAACTTGCAAAATCATTAGCAGAAAATTTATTTGGTGATGAAAATGCAATGATTAGAATTGATATGTCAGAATATATGGAACCACATTCTATTTCAAAATTAATTGGTTCACCTCCAGGATATGTTGGTTTTGATGATGGTGGACAATTAACAGAAAAAGTAAGAAGAAAACCATATTGTGTAATTTTATTTGATGAAATTGAGAAAGCACATCCAGATGTTATGAATATGTTACTTCAAATATTAGAAGATGGTAGATTAACAGATAGTCAAGGAAGAACAGTTAATTTTAAAAATTCAGTTATAATAATGACATCTAATATAGGAGCAAGATTTATTACAGATTCTAAAAAATTAGGGTTTGCAGGAATAGAGGAAGATAAAGAAAAAGAAGAAAAAACAAAATATGAGGAAACTAAAAAGGATGTATTATCAGAATTAAAGAAACAGTTTAGACCAGAATTTATTAATCGTGTTGACGAAATTATTGTGTTCCATAAATTATCAGATAAAGAAATTGAAAATATTATTAGTATAATGTTAAAAGAAGTAGAAGAAAGATTAAAAGATAATGGTATTGAAATAAAAATGGATAAATCTGTTAAAGAATATATTGCTAAAATTGGTATAGATAAAAATTATGGAGCTCGTCCATTAAGAAGAACAATACAAAGTAAAATAGAAGATGCTTTGGCAGAACAAATTTTAGATGGCAATATAAAAGTAGGAGATAAAGCAAAAGTTAGTGTGAAAAATGAGAAATTAGTATTAAAACAAGAACAAAAGCGGACATTAATAATATTATTACAAACTCTTTATTTGTTCTCAAAAATTGATTTGAAATTTTTTTGTGAAATGTATTTATATAATAGGAAAGTTCAAAGAACTTTCCTATTATATTGGATTTACATGAATAATTGTTTTATATATTTTATCTAGTTTTGTAATATCTTGTTCTAAAGAATCTGCTAAATTATGACTATTAAATGTAGACATATTACCATCAACATAAATTGTTAATACAATAATATACTTATAACCAACAGGAGTAGAAGAAATATCATCAAGCTTTTTTATATCTTTGTAACTATGTGCTAAATCTAAAATCATTTTTTCTGTGTTAGAATCAATAGAAATATCCATTAAAATATTATAACTTTCTATAAATATTTTAATACCAGTATAACAAATCCAAATAGAAATACCTATACCAACAATTCCATCAAACCAATATATATTAATTAAGCTAAGTAAAATAGAAATGAGAGTAAAACTTGTTACAATACAATCATTACGATGGTCTTTCATATTAGCTTCTAGTAAAATATTATTATATTTTTTAGATAAGTTATGTAGGTATATAAATAAACATAATTTTATGATAATTGTTATAATACAAACACTAACTAAAAACCAAGAAAAAGTAAATGTTTCTTTTAAGATTAATGAAATAGTAGAGTCATATAATAGTTTAGTTGCAACAAAAATCATAGAAATACTAATAAATAATGAAAATATGTATTCAGCTTTTCCATGTCCAAAATTATGAGTTTTATCATCTGGTTCACTTGCTATTTTGTTACCAATGAAAGTCATTAAAGATGCAAAAATATCACCAGCACTATTAGCTGCATCTGCAATAAGTGCTTGACTATTACTAATATAACCAACAAATCCTTTTATAATGAATAGAAAAAAATTTCCTAGTATACCTAATACACCAGCCTTTTTGGTACTACTGTAACGATCCATAAAATCATCTCCACTAAAATTATAGGATATAGTATATCATAAAAGAACTAAAATTGATAGAAAAATTATAATATTCCAAAATTTGCTTTTTTTGTAATATTATGCTACAATATAAATATAGAGGCAAAAGAAGATTAAACAAAAAACATAAGAGAAGGTGATTATTATGGTAATAGGAGCGATAATATATATTCTAATTTTTATAATATTTTCTTTAATTATATTTGCAATTATGCAAATAAAAATGGCAGGAATGAATGTAAAAGATTTTTGGACGTTTATCAAGGCTAATGAATTATTAGATGAATTATATGTGTTTACAAAGAAAAGTGGAAGTATAACTCCACAAGAACAAGTAATTTTCTTAATGGAGGCAGAAAAAGTATTTAAAGCATTTGATAAAGTTCCTAATATACTTTGGGATGATGAATATCAAAAATATAGAGAAGTTCTAAATAAATATAAAGATATTAAAGTATTAAGATGGGCTTCTAATTAAAAATGTTTAACATAAAAAATTCTATATAAAAAAAGGTAGATATGAGTTTTTAATTTATATCTACTTTTTTAAACAATATAAAAGCTATTTTATTATACATATAATTATTTATAAAGTTATTGCAATGCTTTTATTTTTTTTCGAGAATCAATTTCTAAATCATACACAACATCAATATCAGTTCTTAAATCAGAAATGTCTTTTTGCATTTTAGTAAGGGTAGTTTGAATTTTAATTATATTATGAAAATTGTTATCAATTTTTGAACTAAGTGAGTCAAATTTTGTATCAAATTTTGTATCAAGTTCATTAATTCTGTTTTCAAACTTTGTATCAAGTTCATTAATTCTGTTTTCAAACTTTTTATCGAGAGCATCAATTTTCGCTTCAAACTTCTTATCAAGTTCATTAATTTTTGTATCAATCTTTTTATCTAAGGAGTTATACTGTTCAATTATTAAAGTTTGATTTTGTAATAAAGCTAATAGATTCTGATTAATTTGTGTAAACATATCATTGTTATATGAAAATACTTCTTGATTTTCCATTGGGGTTCACCTCCTTTTTTGAATTTATATAGGTTCCCAATGTTTTAACCCCTATTAGGATGTTATCATATTAAAACATAAATGTCAACAAAAAGACAAAAAATATTAAACAATGATAACAAATTTTGAAAAAATAGATATTTCTTGTTCCATATTTTTTATTGATATGATAAAATAGACCTTAGTATTAAGGAGGCATAAAGATAATGGAAGAACAGCTAAAAACAGTAGAAGAAATTTTTAATGATTATAATATAGAATCAAATATAAAAAAATCAAATATAAAAAAAATCAATTTATTTAAAAAGAGTAATAAACTAGAAATTGATTTATTTTCATATATATATATAACACCAAATGAATTATTAGAGTTTGATAATTATTTAAAAAAACGTTTTACAATTGAAAATATTGAAATTAATATGAAATATGATGATAAAGTATGTATACCAAATATTTTAAAACAATGGAAAGATATAGTAAAATATATGACACATAAATATCCATTAACGGAATTTTTGCTAAATAATAGTAATGTAGAAGAAACAGACAATTTAATAGTGGTTATTTTATCTGTAAAAGGAGTCGAATTTTTATATGCAAGGGGATTTGATAAAATATTAGAAAAAACTTTAAAAAGTATATATGGAAAAATATATAAGGTAAAATATATAGAAGATATACAAAAAGAAAATATGCAAATAATTGAACAAAAATGTAAATTAACCGAGAAGTATGAAATTGAAAAAGCCATTGAAGAAATGACTATAGAACAAAATGAACAAGAAGAAAAACAAGAAGAGCAAAATATAAAAGAAGATGCACAAATACAAAAAGATACTATTTTAAAAGAAAAAGAAGAAAAAACACCACTTATTTTAGGAAGAACTATTAATATTAAAGAAAATATTATAAAGGTAATTGATATTTCTATAGATAGTGGAAAAATTGCTTTAGAAGGAGAACTATTAAATACAGATTCTAGAGAATTAAAAAGTGGTAAGATATTAATTGTTTTTGACTTATATGATGGGACAAGTACAATTACATGTAAAGCTTTTGTAGAAGAAGAAAAGGCAAAAAATGTACTTGTAAGACTTACAGAGGCAAAAGCAGTTTGTATTAGTGGAACAGCTCAGTTTGATCCATTTGCAAAGGAAATTGGAATAATTGCAAATACAATAATAGAAGTACCAGCTAAAAAGAAACAAGAAAGACTAGATAATGCAAAAATGAAAAGAGTAGAATTACACATGCATACACAAATGAGTCAAATGGATGGTATGACATCAGCTACAGATTTAATAAAAAGAGCAATGAAATGGGGATGGAAATCTATTGCAATTACTGACCATGGAGTAGTACAGGCTTTTCCAGAAGCACATAAATTATTAGGTAGAGATAATAAAGATATGAAAGTAATTTATGGAGTAGAAGCATATTTAGTACCAGATAAAACACCAAACGTATCATTCCCAAAAGGACAAGACATTAATACAGAATATTGTATATTAGATATTGAAACAACAGGTCTTTCATTTCGTACAGAAAAGATTACAGAACTTGGTGCTGTAAAATACAAAAATGGTGAGATAGTAGAAGAATTTGAATGTTTTGTGAATCCTCAGAAACCAATACCAGAAGAAGTAGTAAACATTACTCATATTACAGATGAAATGGTAAAAGATGCAGAAACTATTGAAGAAATATTACCTAAATTTTTAAATTTTATAGGTGATAGTGTAATTGTAGCTCATAATGCTGATTTTGATGTAGGATTTATTAAATATAATGCAGAGCAATTAGGGTATAAATTAGAAAATACATATATAGATACTCTTCGTTTAGCTAAAGATTTACTTCCAGATTATAAAAAATATAAATTAGGTATTATTGCAGAAAATCTAGGTATTAAAGTAGATGTTGCACATCGTGCATTAGATGATGTTATAACACTTGTAAAAGTTTTTAATATTATGATAGATATGTTAAAACAAAAAGGTGTAAAAATAATAGATGATATTAATAAATTAGAAGTAGGAGAAACAAATTTTAAAAAATTACCAGCATATCATGCTATTATTTTAGCAAAAGATTATGTGGGACTTAAAAATCTATATAAATTAGTTTCATATTCACATTTAGACTATTTTTATAAAAAGCCACGAATATTAAAATCATTGTATAAGGAATATTCAGAAGGATTAATTTTAGGAAGTGCTTGTGAAGCAGGAGAATTGTATAGAGCAATTGTCGCTGGTAAATCAGAAGAAGAAATTGAGCAAATTGCAAAAGATTATGATTATTTAGAAATTCAACCAATTGGAAACAATATGTTTATGGTAAGAAATGGAACTGTTCCAGATGAAAAAGCATTAGAAGATATTAATAAAAAAATTGTTAATTTAGGAGAAAAATTAGGAAAATTAGTAGTTGCTACTTGTGATGTTCATTTTATGGATCCACAAGATGAAATTTATAGAAGAATATTAATGGCAGGGCAAGGCTATGATGATGCAGATGAACAAGCGCCATTGTATTTAAGAACTACAAATGAAATGATAGAAGAATTTAAGTATTTAGGTTTAGATAAAGCATATGAAGTTGTTGTAACTAATACTAATAAAATTGCTGATTTATGTGAAAACATTAGTCCAATTTCAGCTGAAAAGTGTCCACCACATATTGAAGGATGTGAAAAACAAATTGAAGAAATTGCAATGACAAAGGCAAAAGAATTATATGGTGAACAATTACCACAAATTGTAGAACAAAGATTAGATAAAGAATTGCAATCTATTATAAAAAATGGATTTTCTGTTATGTATATTATTGCACAAAAACTAGTATCAAAATCTAATGAAGATGGATATATAGTAGGTTCTAGGGGGTCAGTTGGTTCATCATTTGTAGCAAACATGACAGGTATTACAGAAGTAAATTCTTTACCACCACATTATAGATGTCCAAATTGTAAATATTCTGATTTTACAGATTATGGTTATAAAAATGGATTTGACCTACCAGATAAACAATGTCCTAAATGCCGGACATGCATTAGATAAAGATGGTATGGATATTCCATTTGAAACATTTCTTGGATTTAATGGAGATAAAGAACCAGATATTGATTTAAACTTTTCAGGAGATTATCAAGCAAAAGCACATAAGTATACAGAGGTTATTTTTGGAAAAGGAACAACGTTTAAAGCGGGTACAGTTGGTACAGTAGCTGATAAAACAGCATTTGGGTATGTAAAAAAATATTATGAAGAAAAACAAATTCCTATTAATAATGCAGAAGTACTAAGGATTGCAAAAGGATGTACAGGAATAAAAAGAACTACAGGACAACACCCAGGAGGAATTATTGTTGTGCCAAAGGGAAGAGAGATATATGAATTTTGTCCAGTACAACATCCAGCAGATGACCCAAAATCAGACATTATTACAACACATTTTGATTACCATTCAATTGACCAAAACTTATTAAAATTAGATATATTAGGTCATGATGATCCAACCGTTATTCGTATGCTTCAAGATATTACAGGAATTAATCCAACAAAAATACCATTAGATGATAAAGATACAATGTCTATTTTTTCTTCTACTGATGCACTAGGAGTAACACCAGAGCAAATTCATTCTGAAGTAGGAAGTTTTGGAGTTCCAGAGTTTGGAACAAAATTTGTTAGAGGAATGTTACTAGATACTAAACCTAAAACTTTTGATGAATTAATTCGTATTTCTGGATTATCACATGGTACAGATGTGTGGCTTGGGAATGCACAAACTTTAATAGAAGAAGGAACTACTACATTAGACCAAGCAATTTGTTGTAGAGATGATATTATGACATATTTAATGAAAAAAGGATTAGAACCAAATCCAGCATTTAAAATTATGGAAACAGTTCGTAAAGGAAAAGCATTAAAAGATCCTCAAAAGTGGGCAGAGTATGTGGATATGATGAGAAATCATGATGTACCAGAGTGGTATATTAAGTCTTGTGAAAAAATAAAGTATATGTTTCCAAAGGCACATGCAGCAGCTTATGTAACAAATGCATTTAGAATTGCGTGGTTTAAAGTACATAAGCCACTTGCATATTATACTGCATATTTTTCAATTCGAGCTAAAGCGTTTGATAGTGAAGTTATGTGCTATGGCAAAGAAAAAGTAAAAAATAAAATGAAAGAAATTGAACTAATGGGAAATACAGCCACTCAAAAAGAAAAGGATATGTATGATGATTTAGAAATTGTTTGGGAAATGTATGAAAGAGGCTTTACATTTTTACCAATTGATTTATATAATTCACATTCAAAGAACTTTTTAATTGAAGATGACAAAATAAGACCTCCTCTAAATAGTATACCAGGACTTGGAAATGTAGCAGCAGATAGTATAGTTGAAGCAAGAAAGGAGCGGAAAATTTATGTCAATAGATGACCTAAAAATTCGTTCTAAAGCTGGAAAAGCAGTAATTGAAATGCTTACTAATGCAGGTTGCTTAGAAGGAATGAGTAAGAGTAATCAAATGAGTTTGTTTGGTTAAATTAACAAAAAGAAAGGAAGAAAATAAAATATGATAGATTTTAATGTAATATTACAACAAATATTTACATGGCAAAACATATTGATTTATTTAGTTATTATAAATATAATTGGATTTTTGATCATGTGGTTAGATAAGAAAAAAGCTCAACATTCAAAATGGAGAATAAGAGAAAATACTCTATTTTTAATAGCAGCATTTGGTGGTGGTCTTGGAACTATTGCTGGAATGTATACTTTTAGACACAAAACTCGGAAAAGCTAAATTTGTATTCGGATTTCCAGCAATTATTATAATTCAAATTTTAATTGCTATTATGATTATATTTAAGATATAGATATAAAAATATTATATAATAACTCTTTGTCTAAGTAAGAAGACAGAGAGTTTTCTTATTAAATAAAAAAATTACTTTTTAATTATAAAGCAGAAAATAGAATAAACAAATGTACTGTACACATAATCTTATAAAATAAAAATAAATAATATTGGAAACATAAAACAAGTAAAAAAATGTGAATAAATTGTGACTAAAAAGTGCCTAAAAATAGTTATTCACAGAGTTATCCACATTATCCACATACTAAAAATGTGTTAAAAAACATAAAAATGTAAACAAAAAAGAATACATAATGTGACACAAAATGAAATAAAAATGTAATATGCTTGTAACATTATAAAATAAAAACGCTTTAAAACAGCATAAAACAAAGAAAAATACGACATAATATACAATAAAAATATTACACATATATGACGAAAATAATACAAAATGAATATAATGTATGTAAGATAAAAAATAAAAAGAGGTAAGGAAAATGAGAATAGAACAAATTACAAATAAAATAAAAAAAGCTTTTATGAAAAAAATGTCTAGACAAGATAATAAGATAACATATATACAAGCTCGTAAAATTATTAAAGAAAATCCATTGGCTATATTGCTAGATGTAAGAAGTAAGCAGGAATATGATGAGTATCATTTAGAAGGTGCATTATGTATTCCAAATTATGAATTAATAAATAATATTTCTAAACTTACAATAAATAAACAACAAACTATTATTTGTTATTGTCAAAGTGGAGTAAGAAGCAAAAAAGCCATAAGTATTTTAAGAAAAATGGGATATGAAAATCTTTTTGAAATTGATGGAGGAATCGATAATTTATAAAATTAAAAAAAAATCTTGTAAATATTTCGATTATTGGTATAATAATACTGTTAAAAAATCAAAAGGAGATGGAAAAAATGGTAAAAAAAGTAGCAATTTTAACAAATGGTGGAGATGCACCTCGGATTAAATGCAGTTATTCGTGCCATTGTGAAAACAGCAGAAACAAATGGAGTAGAATGTTATGGTTATATAGAGGGGTATAGAGGGTTATTAGAAAACAATTATGTTAAACTAGATTCAAAAACAAATGCATCACGGACTTCTTCATCGTGGAGGAACAATTATAGGAACTTCTAATAGTACAAATGTATTTAATTTGAAAATTGAAGAAAACGGACAAACTGTATATAAGGATATGTCTGATAAATGTATTAATAATATTAAAGAGGCAGGATTTGATTGTATTTTTACTCTAGGTGGTGATGGAACACAAAAATCTGCAAGAGATTTTTCGCTAAAAGGAGTGAATGTAATTGGTGTTCCAAAGACTATTGATAATGATGTTGCACATACTGATATTACTTTTGGGTATAATACAGCAGTATCTATTGCAACAGAAGCACTTGATCGTTTACACACAACAGCTGAATCACATCATAGGATTATGGTATTAGAAGTAATGGGAAGATATGCAGGTTGGATTGCGTTAGAATCTGCAATTGCAGGAGGAGCAGATGCATGTTTAATTCCAGAGATTCCATATGACATTCATAAAATTGCTCAAAAAGTAGAAAAAAGAAAACAAGAAGGTAAAAATTTTAGTATTATAGTAGTTTCAGAAGGAGCAAAACCAATAGATGGAGAAATTATTGTAAAGAAAAAGTTAGATGATGGAAAAGGACTTGATAATATTCGTTTAGGAGGAATTGGAGAAAAAGTAGCAAATGATTTAGAAGAACTAACAGGATTAACTTCTAGAAATACAGTTTTAGGATATGTACAAAGAGGTGGTACTCCTTCATCATATGACCGTGTATTATCAAGTAAATATGGTGTAAAAGCAATGAGACTTGCAATGAAAGATATATTTAATGTTTTAGTAAATTACCGTAATGGGAAAATGGGATATGTTTCTTTAGAAGATGTAGTTGGAGCAAATAAAGAGATTGGTGCAGCATCTGGAAATACAAAAGAAAGCAATATTAGAAAAATAAAAATGGATGATGATTTAATAAAAACTGCAAAAAGCCTTGGAATTTCACTAGGAGAATAGAATATAGAAATTAAGTAAAGTTTCCAAGAATAGTTATTATTTATAAAATAATTTAGCATGAAATTTTATACAATAAATATAAATAGTAATTTAATCATATCATTAATATAAAAAAATAGTAGACAAAAATAGAATAAACAATTATAATAATCATATAAATATAAAAGAAAAGGGGAGAAAATTATGGAAGAAAACAAAAATGAAGAACAAAATGTAAATACAGAAGAACTAAAAAGACAAACAGTTGATACAGTAAATCAAGTAAAAGAGACTATTAAAAATGTAGATTTTAAAAATGATGCAAAAGAAGCAACAGGTTTTGTAAGTGCTATGTTTAAAGATCCATTTGAAAATATTAGACAAATTGCAAATGATAGTACTAATAAACACTTTAAAACAGCAATTTTATTTGTACTTCTTTGGATGATAGTGTTAGTTATTGATAGAATATTTGGTATGTATTATGCACCAAATGGATTTTCTGTTAGTTTTGCTTTTAAGCAAATTTTAAGTTTTATTAAAGTAGCACTTGGACCAGTAATAGGAGTTATTGTACTTTCAGGAATTATTTATTTTATGAATAAAGAAAATAAAAAATCTTTAATTACAAATATAACAGCAGTAGTAACTGCAAAAATACCAGTAATTATTGCAACAATTATAAGTTTATTAACAATAATAGATTCAAAAGTATCATTAATAACAACACCAATTAGTTCATTATGTTATGTTATTAGTATTGTATTAACATATTTTGCAACAAAAACACTTTTTGGAGAAGAACAAAATTCAAATTTTTTGAAAAAATTTGTTATAATTGAAGCGATTTATTATGCAGTATATGTTATTGTTTCTTTATTAGGAATTTATATGAAATAGATTAATCTATTATAAATATAAACAAATTATAAACTTTGTAGTTTAAACTTTAACAATAAATTTTAAGAAAAAGTATAAAAACCTTTTGTTTTTATGCTTTTTTTGATATAATTTAAAAAGTTAAATAAAAACATAAAATAAAAGGTGGAGATTGCATGAAAGATTTTAAAGATGAAATTGCTAAATGCTTAACTAAATTAATTAATTTAGAACAAGAAGAAATAAAAAATATGATAGAAAAACCAAAAGATGAAAAAATGGGAGATTATGCACTTCCTTGTTTTCGTTTTGCAAAGGAATTTTCAAAAAGCCCTAATATTATTGCAGAAGAATTACTAGGTAAATTAAATTTTGAAGATACAGATATAGAAAAAGTAGTAACAATTGGAGGATATTTAAATTTTACTATTAAAAAAGAAAAATTGGCACAAGTAGTATTAGAAGAAATTGAAAAAAAAAGTGAAAATTATGGGAAGCAACAAATAGGAGATGGGAAAACAGTAATTGTAGAGTATTCATCACCTAATATTGCAAAACCTTTTCATATAGGGCATTTAAGAACAACATTAATAGGTAGGGCTTTATATAATACATATAAAGTGCTTGGTTATAATACTATTGGAATAAATCATTTAGGAGATTATGGAACACAATTTGGAAAAATGATAGAAGGATATAAAAGGTGGAAAGATCAGTATAATTTAGAAGAAAATCCAATAGAAGAATTAACTAAAATTTATGTAAGAATAAATGAACTTTGCAAACAAGATGAAAATGTTTTAGAAATTTGTAGAGAGAATTTTAAAAAGCTAGAAGAAGGTGATGAATATTGTACAAAAATTTGGAAACAATTTAGAGACCTTAGCCTAAAAGAATTTTATCGTATTTATGACTTATTAGATGTAAACTTTGATTCTTTAAATGGAGAAGCTTTTTATTCAGATAAAACAGAAGAAATAATTGATATATTGGAAAAAACGGGAAAGCTAACAGAATCAGAAGGTGCAAAAATTGTAGATTTAGAAGAACAAAAAATGCCACCATGTATGATTTGTAAATCAAATGGTTCTACGATTTATGCAACAAGAGATTTAGCAGCAATTCTTTATAGAGCAAGAACTTATGATTTTGATAAATGTTTATATGTAGTGGCATATGAACAGAATTTGCATTTTAAGCAAATATTTGAAGTATCTAAGTTATTAGGATTATCTGAAAAATGTCAAAAAGGATTAGAACATATTTCTTATGGAATGGTTCATCTAAAAAGTGGTAAAATGTCAACAAGGCAAGGAAATGTAATAAAAGTAGAAGAACTATTACAAGAAGCAATTAGTAGAATTAAAAATATAATAAATGAAAAAAATCCTGAATTAACAGAAGATGAAAAAATAGATATTGCAAAAAAAGTAGGAATTGGAGCAGTTATTTATAATGACCTTTCTGCAAATAGAATAAAAGATGAAATTTTTGATTGGGATACTATTCTTAATTTTAATGGAGAAACAGGACCATATATTCAATATACTTATGTACGTACAAATAGTGTATTAAAAAAGACACAAAATCTTCCTAAAATTTCAGAAATAGAAATAGAAAATTTAATAGAGGAACAATCTTATAGAGTATTAAAATTGTTGTATTTATATCCAGAAATAATTAGAAATATAGCTGATAAAAATGAACCATCAATTTTATCGAGATATTTAATAGAACTTTCAAAAGCATATACTACTTTTTATAATGAAAATAAAATTATAATAGAACAAAAACAAATACAAAATGCACGTATATATTTAACATATATGGTAAACCTAGTGCTTAAATTGGGTTGTGGCATATTAGGAATTAAAATGCCAGATAAAATGTAAAAAAATTAAAAAAATGATTGAAAAAGGGAAAATAAAAATATATAATGAAAAAAAGTTCAAAAGAAGGAGAAAAGATATGGAACAAAAACCTATTAAAAAAAAGTTAACAAAAGATGCAATAAAAAAGAAATTTGAAATGAAAAAAGGATGGAAAATAGCTTTAATCATAGTAGCAATTCTAATAATTTTATTAGGTATTGGTGCAGGAATTGGAGTATGGTATGTAAGTGATAAACTTGGAAAAGTAAATTATGTTGAAATTAATGAAAATGAAATTGAAATAAATGAAGGAATTGATGAAAACCTAAATGGATATCGTACAATTGCAATTTTTGGAGTAGACAGTAGAAGTAATGAATTAGTAACAGGAACAAGAAGTGATTGTGTTATTCTTGCCACAATTGATGAAAAAACAAAAGAAGTAAAACTAACATCTGTTTATCGTGATACATATTTAGAATTAACAGGAAGAGGATTAGACAAATTAACACATGCATATGCTTATGGTGGAGCGAGTCTTGCAATGAGTACTTTAAATACAAATTTAGACTTAAATATTAAAGAATTTGTAACAGTTAATTTTGAATCTGTTGTTGATATTGTAAATGCAGTAGGAGGAGTTAGTATAAATATAACTAATGAAGAATTAAAATATATTAATAGTTATATTGATGAAATTAATAAAGTAACTAAAAATAATGCAAGTCATATTACAAATAGTGGAACACATAGTTTAAATGGTGTACAGGCACTAGCATATGGAAGAATTCGTTACACATCTGGAGGGGACTACAAACGTACAGAAAGAATGAGAGATGTTATGATGGCAGTATTAGGTAAAGCAAAAAAAATGAGTATATCTCAATTAAATGCACTTGCAGATAAACTTTTACCAATTGTATATACTAATATACAAGCAGGAGAGATTATTTCACTTATTCCACAAGTAGCAACATATAAAATAACAGATAGTACTGGATGGCCATATAATACAAAGGGTGCAACTATTAATGGAGTTTGGTATGGACCACCAATTACATTAGAATCTAATGTAAGAGAGTTACATAAAAAAGTATATGGACAAGAGAATTATGAACCAAGTGAAAAAGTAAAAGAAATTAGTAGAAAAATTATAAATAAGACAGGATATAGTAAATAATATTTAATTTCAAGATAAAAATGTAACATAAACACAATAAGTGGAGCAAGGATAATCAATAAAATAATGATTATCCTTGTATTTTTATGTTACCAAATGTTACATAAAATAAGAAAAAATACTGAAAAATGTGTACAAATTAAATCAGCATGCTATAATTATTTTGTAACAAGATATTTTAGTAAATTTTACAAAGAAAGGAGGAAACCTATATTTTACTAATTACTATAAAAAGCATATTTTGTTATGTAGAAAATAGGAGGTAGAAAAAATATGAATTCAAAAAAAATAGTAAGAATTATTTTATTAGTAGCATTATTTGTAATGATAAGTGCAGTATCGGTTAATGCTGCTGGTGCAGAGGACATTGCATTCAATAGCAATTACTATGCTAACAGATATCCAGATTTAAAAAAAGCATTTGGTAATAATGAAACTTCTTTAAGAAAACATTTTGTAAATTATGGAGTTAATGAAGGAAGAGTTGCATCAGAAGTATTTGATGTAAACTATTATTTAGAAAATAATAATGATTTAAAAGTTGCATTTAAAAATAATAAACAATCAGCATATAAACATTTTATAAATCAAGGAATTAAAGAAGGAAGACGTACATCAGCAAATTTTGATGTAAAACATTATTTAGCAAAATATCCAGATTTAAAAAAAGCATTTGGTAATAATTATCAATCAGCATATAAACATTATATTATTAGTGGATATAATGAGGGAAGACGTGCAAGTAGTAATGATCACATTTATGTAGAAGAAAAAGTATTAGAAGAATCAACATGTTATAAAGAAGGAAGCGTTGCTATGGTATGTTCAGTGTGTAGTAAAGGTAAAATTGAATCTTTACCAAGAATAGATCATACATACGAAGAACATATAGAAAAACAAGCAACATGTAAAGAAGATGGTAAAATTATTTATACATGTTCAATACCAGGATGTAATGTAGAAGATTCTATAAAAGAAGAAATTATTCTTGCATCATCAGTAGAACATACATATGCAAAAAATGTAGTTTTAGCTGCAAAAGATTCAACATGTACTGAAGAAGGCTACAAATTACAAGTGTGTGATGTTTGTGCAGGTATATATAGAGCAACACAACCAAAAACAGATCATGTTAAAACAAATGAAAGAATAACAAAACAAGCAACATGTACTGTAGATGGAGAAAAAACATATGATTGTACAAATTGCCATAAAAGTTATACAGAAGTAGTTAAATCAACAGGACATGCAGAAGGTGTAGTTGATGTAAAAGCATCAAAAGCATCTACTTGTAAAGAACAAGGAAAATCTGTTATAGTTTGTCCTACATGTAAAGAAGTTCTTTCAGAAGAAACTCTTCCACTTGGAGATCATAATTGGAAAGACTTAACAACTAATGTAGAAGCTGATTGTAGTAAAGGAATAGAAGGACAAAAATCTAGAATATGTACAGTATGTGAAAAAAGAGAAATGGTAAATTATGCAGGACATGACTGGGATATAACAAAGGCAACATGTGAAAAAGATGGATTAAAATCTTGTAAAAATTGTTCTGCCACAGAAGTTATTCCTGCAAGAGAACATAAATGGAAACAAACAGTAGCACCAAATTGTACAACAAAAGGTACAAGTACTTGTCAAAATAGTGCTACAACAGAAGAATATGTAGCTTGTAGTACAACAAAAGACATAGATGCTTTAGGACATGACTGGGATATAACAAAATCTGCAACATGTACAGTAAAAGGGGAAAGAGTTTGTAAACGTGAAAACTGTGATGTAAAAGTTCAAACAGGAAATGTTGTAAAAGAAGAAATTCCTGCAGTTCATAATTGGCAAATAATAAGAGAAAAAACATGTGAAGTTGCAGGATTAAGAAAATGTACAGTTTGTAATACATTAGAGACTATTGCTACAGAAGGACATAATTGGGATGAAAGAGTTATTAAACCTGCAACATGTACTGAAACTGGATTAATGGCAAGATATTGTAATAATTGCCATAAAGAAGAAGCATCTTGCGTAATTCCATCTATTCATTCACAACTTTCAAATGATGTTTTAACTAAGGCAAAAACACCAACATGTGAAGTTGATGGAAATGTTGCATATTATACATGTGGAACATGTAGCCAAAAAATAGCTTTAGATAAAGTAACTGTATTAGAAAATGGTGCAGAAGTAATTGCAAAATTAGGACATGATTATGAAGTTAAATTTACTTGGGGAGATAAAAATGCAAAATCTGCAACAGCTGAAGCTGTTTGTAAAAATGATGAAACACATAAAGATAGTAGTGAAACATTAACACCTACAGTTACAGTAGTACTTGAAGGTACAAATAATGTAAGATATACAGCAAATGTGACATATAAAGGAAAACAATATTCTGTAACTAAACTTGTAGATAAAAGTGATGTACCAGCAGATGTACTTGCTGCATTATAAAAATTTAATTAATTATATAGTCTAAATATAAAATTTAATAATTAATAAACGAGCACTTTAAATGATAGATTTAAATCTATCATTTAAAGTGTTTTTTAGCTATTATTACAATACTATTACATTTAATCGAAAAAGCTTGAACTAAGCTTAATTTTGTAGTATTATGAAAATGAATGGTAAATATAACTTGAAAAAGCAAATAGGACTTGATATAATACATAAAACATAGGGAGTATTAATTATAATATGAACATTAAAAAGGTAATATCAATTATATTAGTTATTATATGGATGAGTGTAGTGTTTTTGTTTTCTAATCAACAAGGAGAAAAGTCTGGTGGTACAAGTAGAAAAGTATCTGCAATTGTTGTAAATATAATAAATATTCAAAATAAATATAATGAAATAGAAAAAGAAGAATTAATAAATATTTTAGAGCCTATTATAAGAAAATTAGCACATTATACAATTTATATGATAGGAGGAGTTATATTAGCCAATTGTGTATTTCAATTTTGCCAAAAACATCAAATAGCAATATATATAAGTTTATTTATTGGAGTATTATATGCTATAAGTGATGAAATTCATCAGCTTATGGTAATTGGAAGAAGTGGTAATATAAAAGATGTAATAATAGATTCATTAGGTATATTAACTGGAAATCTTTTCTTTTTACTAATAACAAAACTTATAAAAGTAATTAGTAAAAAAAGAAGAAATAAGGGGGGAGAACAAAGTGATTGTGGAACAATATAATTTATCTAAGATTGATAATGAGATAATACAAGATAAAATAAATAGTAAGTTAACAAAAATAAAAGTAAGACATATGATTAGTGGAGTTATTAAAAGAGGTATTGATTTATTAGCGGGAATTGTTGGATTTTTACTGCTTATTCCAATAACTCTTTTTGTAGTTATTTCAAATTTAATTTCTAAAGAAAATGGACCTATATTTTTTATACAAAATCGTATTGGTAAAAATGGTAAAGTATTCAAAATGTACAAATTTAGAACAATGGTAATTGGTGCAGAAGAAATATTGCAAAACCATATTAAAGAACAAACAGATATAGGAAAAGAATATATAGAACATAAAAAGATAAAAGATGATCCTAGAATTACAAAAATAGGAAAATTTTTGCGAGCAACAAGTTTAGATGAATTTCCACAATTTATTAATGTTATGAAAGGACAAATGAGTTTGGTAGGACCTAGACCATATTTACCTATAGAAAAAGAAGATATGGGAGAATATTATGATTATATTGTGCAAATGAAACCAGGTGTAACAGGACCATGGCAGGTTGCAGGAAGAAATAACTTAGAATTTAAAGATAGATTAGAACTAGATAAAGAATATTGTGATAGACGTGGAAATAGACGAGACATTAGAATTATATTTAAAACAATTATGAAAGTAGTAAGAAAAGAGGGAGCTATATAAAAATGAGTAAGCAACATGTATTTATAATAGGCTCGAAAGGGATACCTGCTAAATATGGTGGTTTCGAGACATTTGTAGAAAACTTAACAAAAAAGAAAATAGATAAAAATATAAATTATTATGTTGCTTGTATGGGGAAAAATAATAATGAATTTGAGCATAATGAAGCTATGTGTTTTAATATAAATGTTCCTAATATAGGACCTGCAAGAGCAATATATTACGATTTAAATGCGTTAAAGTATTGTATTAGGTACATAAAAAGAAATAATATACAAAATGGAATTATTTATATATTAGCATGTAGGATAGGTCCATTTATTGGGCACTATAAAAAAATTTTACTAAGGCTAGGGGTAAAATTATATATAAATCCAGATGGACATGAATGGAAAAGAGCAAAATGGAATAGAATAATTAAGAAGTATTGGAAATTGTCTGAAAGATTAATGGTAAAACATGCAGATTTACTAATATGTGATTCTATTAACATAGAAAAATATATAATAGAAGATTATAAAAAGTATAATCCAAATACTACTTTTATAGCCTATGGTGCAGATATAGAAAAATCTATTTTAAAAGATGATGATAAAGAACTATTAAATTGGTATAAAAAACATAATATAACATCAAAACAATATTATTTAGTAGTAGGACGATTTGTTCCAGAAAATAATTATGAAACAATGATTACAGAATATATGAAGTCAAAAACAAGTAAGGATTTTGTTTTAATTACAAATGTAGAAAAAAATAAATTTTATGAAATGTTAAAGGAAAAGACAAAATTTAATGAAGATAAAAGAATTAAATTTGTAGGTACAGTATATAATCAAGACTTATTAAAAAAGATTAGAGAAAATGCTTATGGATATATACATGGTCATGAAGTAGGTGGAACAAATCCATCTTTATTAGAAGCATTAGCAACAACAGATTTAAATCTATTGTTAGATGTAGGCTTTAATAAAGAAGTAGGACAAGATGGAGCATTATATTGGAATAAACAAATGCGGAGATTTATCTGATTTGCTAGATAAAACAGATGATATTTCAAATCAAGATATAAAAGAGTATTCCTCAAAAGCTAAAAAGAGAATGAAAGAAGAGTATGAATGGAAAAAGATTGTAAACAGATATGAGAATATTTTCATTTAGGGAAGGAAATTAAAATAAATGAATAAAATAACAATAGTAGTACCAATATATAATATTGATACAAAACATTTAAAACAGTGCATAAATTCATTATTAAATCAGACACTAAAGGAAATAGAAATTATTTTGGTAGATGATGGGTCTACTAGTGATAACGCATTAATTTGCGATCAATATTCAAATTTGGAATCCAGAATAAAAGTCATTCATAAAAAAAACAAAGGAGTATCATCAGCACGAAATGAAGGAATAAAACAGTCTACTACAGATTATATTATGTTTGTTGATGGAGATGATTGGCTTGATGCAGAGTGTTGTGAGAAAGTATATAATTATATTATACAAAATCCAAAAATAGAATTAGTTTGTTATTCTTATTATAAAAACTATAGTGATAGAGAAGAAAAAATTAATATTTTTAGTAGCAAAAAATTAATTGATTGCAAAAAGAAAGAAACTAATTATTATGATATGAAAATATTAGGTAGTACTTGTATGAAACTTTATTCTAAAAAAATATTTGCTGAAAAATATTTTAATGAGGACTTAGTTAATGGAGAAGATGTAGAGTTTAATTTTAGAATTTTTAAAAATATAGGTTATATATTTGGAACTAATGAAAATTTTTATCATTATAGAATACAAAATAGTTCATCTGTTAGAAAATATAATGAACACATGATAAGTAATTATGAAGAAACACTAAATGCTATGAAAACTAATCTTAATAATGATGATAATGAAATGAGAATAAATGCGTATTATTCATTTGGTGCAATATCATATCTTATGATATGTATGAATGCTATATTTACAAAAGGAAATAAGAAGACATATATCCAAAAAGTACAACAATTAAAGGAACTATCTAAAAAAACAAATTATAAAGAAATACTAAGAAATAGTAATAGGGTAAAATTACCTTTTACAAGAAAATTGCCACTTATATTAGCTAAATATCATATGTATTGTGGTTTAAATTTAATGATTAAAGTAAAAAAAATATTAATGAGTAGGTAAAAAATGAAAATTTCAATTATAACTCCAATTTATAAAGGAAATAAATATTTAAACAAATACTTAACTATAATAGAAAAATCAATTTCTAAATTACCAGAAACTGAAGTTATATGGGTAAATGATAGTCCAGATGTATCATTAGAATATGACGAAACTTTAGCTAAGAAAATACATTTAAAGATTATTAATAACAAAGAAAATTGTGGAATACATAGGTCAAGAGTAAAGGGATTACAAGAAGCAAGTGGAGAATACATATTATTTTTAGATCAAGATGATGAAATAATGGAAGATACTTTGATTTCTCAGTATAAAAATGTACAAGGATATGATATGGTAATTGGAAATGGATATTTTGAAGATAAAAATGGATTACATGATATATTTTTAAATAGATATTCACAAGATTTTGCAACAAAAAAAACATCATATATATTAATAAGAGATTTTATTGTTTCTCCAGGGCAATGTTTAATAAGAAAACAAAGTATACCTAATGAATGGAAGATAGGATTTTTAAATAATAGTGGAACAGATGATTTTTTATTATGGTTATTAATGTTTAATAATAATTGTAGAATTGTATGTAATTATTCTTATATATATACACATAAATATACAGGTGAAAATTTGTCATTATATGAAGAGAAAATGTATAATTCTCAATTAGAAATGTTAGATATTTTAAGTAAAACTGAAACATACAACAAAAAAGATTTAATTATGTTGAAAAGAACACTTTTATATAAACATAATTACAAAAAGAATTTTTGGAAAGAAACAATTAAAAATTTAGATATTTTTTTATATAATGCTATATATAGAATACTATGGAAAGGATATAGAATATGATAGTAAAAAATATAAAATATAATGTGATTGCTACATTATTATATTTTTTTAGACAAATGATATATTATTTAAATATATCACAAGGATATTTTTTAGTAGGAAATTTAGATGCTTTTTTTATTTTAGCTCCAATATATATAATAAAAAATATAAAAAAAATAAAAAAAGAAACAATTATATTTATAGTAGTTTGTATAGTTTATTTATTTATACAAATATTTTTTATACCAGAATTAGATATTGTTAGAGCTTGTATAAATCTGGCTAAAATTATAGTATGTTATTTTGTTATGCAATATATAATACAATATTACAATAAAATTGATTTTAAATTTATATGTAAAATGTTTTCTATATTATGTATAATATTTTTAGTAATTTCATTAATTGCTCCTGATGGAATATTATGGAGACATAATGATACGATAAATAAATATGATTTAGATAGATTACAGTTTTTATATACAGAACCAAGTGAATTAGGGCTTCATTCTATATTAATAATTTTATTACTTTTTTATATGTTAATAGAATCTAAAAATATAAAACAAATGACTGTAAATATTTTATTAATGATTCCTATTTTTATAACATTATTTTTGGCAAGACCACTTGGAGCAATAGGAATTGGAGCAATAGCAATTGGAATATTATGTATAATGGATTTAATTTATAATTATTCTAAAAGAAAGCTAGGGTTTTATCTGATTTTGCTAGTTATTGCAGTTTTTATAATGGGATATATGATTGTTTCACAGAATTCTTTATATTTAAGAGTTATAGATACTTTTAATAAAAAGGATTTATCTAATAATTATAGGATGTTTGTTCCTTTTTATGTATCTAGACAGGTAATTATAGATACGAATGCAATAGGAATAGGATTTGGAAATTTAGAATTAGAAAATAATGTAGAAAAATATAAAGATTTAGGACTAGAAAGAGCAGGTATTGTAAGTTCTTATATGAATGTTATTAGTGAAAGTGGCATATTGGGAATTATAATAGTTTCGACTATTATGGCTGCTATATTAAAAAAATCATTTGAAGAAAAATCATCAATAAAAATAGCATTATCAGTTTTTATTATTGTATATCAATTTGTGGGAACGCATTTTACTAATCCATTATGTTGGGTTATATATGGGATTATTTTAAGTAATTTAGATTTTAAAGATATACTTAAAAATGATTGTAATAAAGAATAGTTAATAGATTTATATTAAGTAATGGTATAAGAAATGAGGAATAATAATGAACAATGATAAATTGCAGTTAATAGAAGCAATAGAACAATTAAATATAGAAAACAGACAATTACGTAGTTCAAAAGAGTATAAATTAGGTAAAAAAATGTATTCATTAATGGAAATAATAAAAAAAATGGATATAAAGCAATTAATTGCTAAAGTTTCAAAAAAAAGAAAAAATAAAAAGGAACAAAAATATTTACAAATACATTTACCACAAGATAATGGAGTAGAATATGAAGAAAATATAGATACAAATAAGAAAATAGTAATTTATACATGTATAACAGGAAATTACGATAATATTGTAGAACCATTATATATTCCAGAAAATGTGAAATATGTATTATATACAAATTCTCAAAAAATTAAAACTAGTAAATGGGAAATAAGAGAAATTCCAGAAAGTATTTCTAAGTTAGAAAATAACATTTTAATAAATAGATATATAAAAATGCATCCATATGAATTGTTTAAAAATGAATATGATTATGCAATATATATAGATGGAAACATAAGAACTGTATCAGATATATCTAGTTTTGTAACAAAAGTAAAACCTGATACAGGACTTGCGCTACATAGACATTATATAAGAGATTGCGTTTATATGGAGGCAGAAGCATGTAAATTATATAAAAGAGGTAATTTAAAAAAACTAGAAGAACAAATAAAAAGATATGAAACAGAAAAAATGCCTAAACATTATGGATTATTAGAAGCCAATGTTATTGTTACTGATTTAAAAAATGAAATAGCAGTAAGTATTCAAAATAATTGGTGGGAAGAATTTATTAATTCACAAAGTAATAGAGATCAAATTAGTTTAATATATGTTCTTTGGAAAATGGGATATAATGTTGAAAATATAGGAAATTTAGGATATAATGTTCATAATAATAAAAAGTTAGAGATTTTATCTCATACAAAGTAAAGTATTATATATTAAAAATTCAGGAGAAAACATGAAAAATATACTAATATTAAGGGAAAAAAAGAATGATTACTTTTTAGGATATATAAAAAATGCAAATATTGATAGTATATATATAAATGCATATGGAAGAAATAAAATACTTACAAGACTATGTGCGAAATTTAAAGTTAATAGTTTTGGTATATTTTTAGGTAATTGGAAGAGAAACATAAAAAAATATGATATAATCATAATATTTGATAATAAATTTGAAATAGGTGTTTCTAAGTACATAAAACGTAAAAATCCAAATTGTAAAATTATATTCTATTTTTGGAATAATATAAATAATTTTAATAAATATGCATTAAAGGATAGCAATATAGATGAATTTTATACTTATAGTCAAGCAGATGCAAAAAAATACAATATAAAGTATAATTCTCAGTTTTACACAAAAGATATAAAATTAAAATCTGATGATTTAAAATATGATATTACTTTTTTAGGAAGAAATAAAAATAGAAAAAGTATAATTTTACAAATAGAACAACAATTAAATAAATTGGGTATTAAAACAAATTTTACTGTTATTGGAGAAGAAAAAAAATGTATATCTTATAAAGAATATTTAAAAAAAATCGAAAAGTCGAAAGCGATATTAGATATTATTGAAGATACACAATATCCAGCATTGACATTAAGAGTGTTAGAATCGTTATTTTTTGAGAAAAAGTTAGTGACCAATAATGAAGATATTAAAAATTATGCAATTTACAACCCTAATAATATTTTTATAGTAAAAGAAAATAACATAACTGATATTATAAAATTTTTAGAAAAGCCATATATTTCATTAAAACCTGAAATAATTGACTATTATGATTTTAAAAATTGGATAAAAAGATTTATAGATTGAGAGGCAAAACATAGTAATGGAAGAAAAATCAATAAAGACTAATGTAATACTTAATATAGTAAGAACTGTTTTATCTATTATATACCCATTAATTACTTTTCCATATGTATCTAGAGTATTAAGTGCTGATGGTATTGGAAAAGTACAATTTGCAGCTTCAATAGTAAGTTATTTTGCATTAATTGCATCTTTGGGAATTTCTACATACGCGATAAGAGAGGGATCAAGATTAAGAGATAAAAAAGAAAAATTAAATAAATTTTGTAATCAAGTATTTTCTTTTAATATAATAACAACTATGATTACATATATTGCTATAACTATTTTGATTTTTTCTTTAAAACAAGATGTAGAATATAAATATTTAATTATAATACAAAGTATGACAATAATATTTACTACTTTAGGTGTAGACTGGATAAATGCAATATTTGAAGATTATAAATATATTACAATAAGAAGTGTAATATTGCAATTTATAACTCTAATTTTTACATTTGTTTTTATACATAATAGTAATGATTACTATGTTTATGCACTAATAACAGTTATTTCGAGTGTAGGAGCAAATATTTTAAATTTTTTCTATATAAAAAGATACTGTAAAATAAAATTTACTTTATCTATTGATATAAAAAAGCATTTTAGACCTATAATTATACTATTTTCAAATTCAATTGCTGCTACAGTATATAAAGATGCAGATATAACAATGTTAGGAATTTTATGTGATGATTTTACAGTTGGAATATATTATATAGGATCAAAGATTTATTATATTATTAAACAAATTTTAAATTCAATTATAACTGTAATCATTCCTAGAGTTTCCAATTATAATGCAAATAATGAAAAACAAAAAAAGGAAAAGCTTTTAAATAATGTAATAAATATTTTGATTGTATTGATATTACCAGCAGTCGTAGGTCTTATATCTTTGAAAAATGAAATAATATGGATAATATCAGGTGAAGTATATAAGGATGCAGCAAATTCTTTAGCAATATTAGCTATTGCTTTAATTTTCGCAGTATTAGCAAATTTTTCATCTAATCTTATCTTAATTTTGGAAAAGCAAGAGAAAAAATCTCTAATGGCTACTACAATAGCTGCTATTAGTAATATTGGTTTAAATTTTATTTTTATACCTTTGTGGAAATCTATAGGTGCAGCAATTACAACATTAATTGCAGAAGCGATCGTAGCAATTATTACGACAGTATATGCAATTAAATATTTTAAACCCAAAATACAAATTAAAATATTGTTATCTAGTATTATTGGATGTGGTATAATAATTATAATAACTAGATGTATGAGATATTGTAATTATAATATAATATGGTATATAATATGTTCTATAATGTATAGTAGTGTAGCATATATTTTAATTATGCTAGTTACTAATATGAAAGAAATAAAAGAAGTTTTAAAAAAGAGGGATAATATATGAAAACATATTTTATAACAGGTGGAGCAGGTTTTATAGGATCAAGTCTTGCAGAACAATTACTAAAAAATGGAAATAAGGTAGTAACAATAGATAACTTTTGTGATTTCTATAATCCAAAAATAAAAGAAAATAATGTTAAAGAATTAATGAATAATGTTAATTTTAAATTATATAAAGAGGATATTAGAAATAGACAAGCTATTAAACAAATATTTGATGAAAATAAAATTGATGTAGTTATGCATTTAGCAGCAATGGCAGGAGTAAGACCATCTATAGAAAATCCAATTTTATATCAAGAAGTTAATTGTATGGGGACACAAAACATATTAGAAGAAATGAGACACCACAATATTTTAAATCTTGTTATGGCATCTTCTAGTAGTGTATATGGAAATTGTAAAGAAGTACCATTTAATGAAGATATGGTAGTAGATTTCGCAATTAGTCCTTATGCTGCAACAAAAAAGTCTAATGAAGTAATGACACATGTATATCATAAGTTATATAATATGAATGTAGTTATGCTTAGATTTTTTACAGTATATGGACCAAAACAAAGACCAGATTTAGCAATTAATAAATTCACAAGGTTAATGTTAAATAATGAGGAAATTCCTATGTTTGGGGATGGATTCACTTCAAGAGATTATACATATATAGACGATATTGTTGATGGAATAATTAAGACATGTGAATATACTCTAAATAATAAAGATGTTTATGAAATTTTAAATATAGGAAATTCAGAACCTGTTACATTAAAAGAAATGATACAAGTAATTGGAGATGTATTAAATATTAAACCTAAAATAAAACAATTACCAATGCAACCAGGAGATGTTAACAGAACTTATGCTGATATAACAAAAGCAAAAAAAATGTTAGGATATGAACCTAAAACTACTTTTAGAGAAGGAATAAAAAATTTTATTAATTGGTACAAAGATAATATAGAATTATATGAAGATATATAAAAGCTAATATGGAGAGGAATAAGATAGATACTATAAATTACATAGAAAATTAAATGTTGCATAGGAGGATAATATGAAGCAGTATAAAATAGCAGTAGCAGGAACAGGATATGTTGGATTAGTAGCAGGTGTTTGTTTTGCACAAAAAGGACATAAGGTTATTTGTGTAGATGTTGATCAAAATAAAGTGAAATTAATGAAAAGCGGAAAATGTCCAATATATGAAGAAAATTTAGAAGAATTAATGGTTAAAAATTATAATGAAGGAAGAATAGACTATACAACAGATTATAAATCAGCTTATAAGGATGCAGATGCTATATTTATAGGTGTAGGAACGCCGGAACAAGAAGATGGTTCTGCAAATTTAAGTTATGTTGCAACAGTATCACGTCAAATTGCAGAAAGTATAAAAAAAGATTGTTTAGTAGTTGTAAAATCTACTGTTCCAGTAGGAACTAATGATAAAGTAGAACAATTTATAAAAGATTCTTTAGTTAATAATGTAAAAATTGAAGTAGCAAGTAACCCAGAATTTTTAGCACAAGGACATGCTGTAAGAGATACTTTGCAAGCAAAGAGAATTATAATTGGTACTAAAACTAAAGAAGCAGAAAAAATGCTAAGAGAAATTTATGAACCATTTAATTTACCAATTGTATCAGTAAGCAGAAGAAGTGCTGAAATGATTAAATATGCTTCAAATGATTTTTTAGCTTTAAAGATTTCATATATGAATGATATAGCAAATCTTTGTGAATTAGTTGGAGCAAATATTGAAGATGTAGCAAAAGGTATGAGTTATGACCCAAGAATTGGTTCAAGTTTTTTACATGCAGGTATTGGCTATGGAGGAAGTTGTTTTCCAAAAGATACAAAAGCTTTAAAATATTTAGCAAAACAGCATGGATATAAATTAAGAACTATAGAAGCAGCTGTTGATGTTAATGAAGATCAAAAAACAAAATTATTTAAAAAAGCAAGTGAAAGATTAATAACTTTTAATGGATTAAAAGTAGCGGTATTAGGACTTACATTTAAAGCTGGAACTGATGATTTAAGAGAAGCTCCATCAATAAATAATATTGAATTATTGCTAAAAAATGGAGCAAATATTTATGCTTATGATCCTGTAGGAATAGATAACTTTAAAAAGAAATATCCAAATCAAATAACATATGTAGAAAATCCAAATGATGCTTTAAAAGATGCAAATGTATGTTTTGTATTTACTGAATGGGAAGAAATTAAGAAAATTGAACCCAAAATGTATAAAGAATTAATGAAGACTCCATTAGTATATGATGGAAGAAATATTTATGAAATAGATGAAATGAAGGATAATAATATAGAATATTATTCAATTGGTAGATAAAATGAAGGATAATAATATAGAATATTATTCAATTGGTAGATAAAATGAAGGGAAAAAAATATGTTTAAGAAAATAATGGAAATAATAAAATTATTATTTGTAAGAAATCCAGAAAAATATATAGAAAAGATGGGGGTTAATTTAGGAAAAAATGTCAAATTTATTATATATCCATATTTTTGGTCATATCCTAAAATTGGCTCTGAACCATATTTAATTAGTATAGGAGATGATACTTTAATTTCTTTTGATGTTACTTTTATTACACATGATGGTTCAGTTAACTGTTTTAACAAAAAAGAAAAGTATAAAAACATAGTAAGATTTGGAAAAATTAAAATAGGAAATAATTGTTTTATTGGTTGCAAAACAATTATTATGCAAAATGTAACTATAGGAAATGATTGTATTGTAGGTGCAGGTAGTATTGTTACCAAAAATATACCAGATGGAGAAGTATGGGCAGGAGTGCCTGCTAAATTTATAGGTTATACAAAGGATTTAGGAGAAAAATACTTAAAGCAAACTCCTAAGTATGATAATAAAAATTTACAATTAAATCGTAAAGAAGAAATATTGAAAATAGTAGAAGGAGAGTAAACTAATATGAAAATTTTAATTACAGGAGCAAATGGAATGCTTGCAAAAGCAATACGAGATGAATTAAAAAATGAGGAACTAATTTTAACAGACGTAGCTGACTTAGATATTACTAATTTAGAAGCAGTAAGAAAATTTGTACAACAAGTAAAACCGCAATATATTATAAATTGTGCTGCATATACAGCAGTCGATAAAGCAGAAGAACAAGAGGACTTAGCAAGAAGGGTAAATGCCGATGGTCCTAAAAATTTAGCAATTGTTTCAAACGAAGAAAATGCTACATTAATTCATATTAGTACAGATTATGTATTTGGTGGAGCAAAATCAGTTAATAATGATTATAATGAAATGGAGGAAAAACATCCAGAATCTGTTTATGGAGTAACAAAATTAGAAGGAGAAAATGCTATTATAGATAGTACTTTCAAATATTACATATTTCGTACAGCTTGGTTATATGGAGAGGGGAATAATTTTGTAAGAACCATGTTAAAATTAGGAAAAGAAAAAGAGCAAATTAATGTAGTAAATGACCAACATGGAAGTCCAACATATTCAATTGACCTTGCAAGTATTATACATCAAACAATTAAAAAACAAATTCCTTATGGAGTTTACCATGCTACTAATTTAGGATATACTACATGGTATGAATTTACAAAAAAGATATTTGAAAAAGCAAATATTTCTTGTAAAGTAAATCCAGTAACTTCAGAAGAATTTGCAAGTGTAGCAAAGCGTCCTAAAAATTCTAAATTATCAAAAGAGAAACTATTAAAAGCAGGAATAGAAATACCAGATTATGAAGATGCTTTAGATAGATATTTGCAAATAGAACTAAAATGATATTTATTTATAGTAAGAGGATGTGAATAAAATGAAGAATCGTAAAGGAATTATTTTAGCAGGGGGAAGTGCTACAAGATTGTATCCATTAACACTTGCTATTTCAAAACAAATTATGCCAGTATATGATAAACCTATGATTTATTATCCATTATCTGTTTTAATGGAGGCAGAAATTAGAGAAGTTTTAATTATATCTACTCCAAGAGATATTGTAACATTTAAAGAACTTCTTGGTAATGGATCAAAATGGGGAATGAATTTTTCATATAAAGTGCAAGAAAATCCAAAAGGTCTTGCAGAGGCATTTATATTAGCACAAGATTTCATAGGTAATGATAATGTAGCAATGATTCTTGGAGATAATATGTTTTATGGAAATAATTTATGCAAATTATTAAAAAGAGCAAATGAAAGAGAAGATGAAGCAACAATATTTGGTTATTATGTAAAAGATCCAGCAGCTTATGGTGTAGTAGAAATAAATAAAGATGGGCATGCTATTTCAATAGAAGAAAAGCCAGAAGTCCCAAAATCTCATTATGCAGTTCCAGGTTTATATTTTTATACAAATGATGTAATAGAGATTGCAAAAAAAGTAAAACCATCAAAAAGAGGAGAATTAGAAATTACATCAATTAATAAAGAATATATGAAACAGGGAAAACTAAAGGTAGAAAAACTTGGTAGAGCAATGACTTGGTTTGATACAGGAACACATGATTCGTTATTAGAAACTGCAAGTTTTGTGCAAACTATTGAAAAAAGGCAAGGGATGCAGATTTGTTGTCCAGAAGAAATAGCTTACAAAAAAGGATGGATTACAGCAATAGAACTTTCTATTTTAGCAGATAAATTTATAAAAACAGACTATGGAAAATTTTTAAAAGATTTAGCAGAAAATAAAATAGGAGAAGAATAAAATGGGAAAATTTGAAAAGATAGAAACTAAATTAGAAGGAGTATATATAATTAAACCAACTGTTTTTGGAGATACAAGAGGATATTTTATGGAGACATACTCAAAAACAGAATTTGAAAAACTAGGATTATACTATAATTTTGTACAAGATAATCAATCAAAATCAAAAAAAGGTGTATTAAGAGGATTACATTTTCAAAAAGAAAATACTCAAAGTAAATTAGTAAGAGTATTAAAAGGAGAGGTATTTGATGTAGCAGTAGATTTAAGACCAAAAAGTAAAACTTATGGCAAATGGGAAGGTGTTATTCTTTCAGAAGAAAATAAGAAAATGTTTTTAATTCCAAAAGGATTTGCACATGGATTTTTAGTATTGTCAGATGAAGCTGAATTTACCTATAAATGTGATGATATTTATAATCATGAAGCAGAACGGAGGTCTTATTTGGAATGATAAAAATGTTGGCATAATTTGGCCAGAAATTGAAGGTATGAAAAAAGAAGATTATTTAACATCTGAAAAAGATAAAAACTGGCCAACATTAGAAGAATTAAGACGGAACAGATTTATTTAAAAATTTGTAGGATTTCATGATTTCATGAAGAATAAAAGTTAAAGGAGAAAATAAAAGATGAGTAACAATATTTTAATAACTGGAGCAGCAGGATTTATTGGCGCAAACTTTGCTGAATTTTTTGTAGAAAAACATCCAGAATATAATGTTATTGTGTTAGATAAACTAACATATGCTGGAAATTTAAATAATCTAAAAAAAGTAATGGATAAAATTACATTTATAAAAGGGGATATTTGTGATTATGAATTTATAAAAGATTTATTTAATAAATATCAAATTAATGGAGTTATTCATTTTGCGGCAGAATCTCATGTAGACAATAGCATTAAAAACCCATTTATCTTCACACAAACTAATGTGATTGGGACACATACTTTATTAGAAGTAGCAAAACAAGTATGGAAAGAAGGAAGTAAAAATAAATTTGTACATATATCTACAGATGAAGTATATGGAACATTAGGAGAAAATGGATATTTTACAGAAGAAACACTAATAAATCCAAATAGTCCATATTCTGCATCAAAAGCAAGTTCAGATTTAATTGCAAGAGCTTACTTTGAAACATTTAAAATGAATGTAACTATTACAAATTGTTCTAATAATTATGGACCATATCAGCATAATGAGAAATTAATTCCTCATATGATAAAACTTGCTATGAATAATGAAAAACTACCAGTATATGGTGATGGAAAAAATATTCGTGATTGGCTATATGTAGAAGATCATTGTGAAGCAATTGACTTAGTATTTCATAATGGGAAATCAGGACAAAGATACAATATAGGACGGACATAATGAAAAAAGAAATATTGAAATTGTAAAATTAATATTACAATATTTAAATAAATCAGAAGATTTAATACAATATGTGGAAGATAGAAAAGGACATGATTATCGTTATGCAATTGACCCAACAAAGATAAAAAATGAATTAGGATGGAAACCAAAAACAAAATTTGAAGAAGGAATTATTAAAACAATCGATTGGTATCTAGAAAATCCTGAGTGGTTAAATTAAAAAAGAGTAAATACAATATTAATTTTATAGCTAATAAATAAAAACTAATTAGACAAACTAATATTATATATTTTTTTACGAATAGTAAAAGAAAATTGTTAGACAATAAGCTAAAATATAAAATTTAGCTTATTTTAATTGTTATAGAACATTTTTGTATATACTTAAGCTATATTTTTTGAATAAGTTAAATTATAAATAAGAATTTATTTTATGTAGTTTTTTAAATGTGTTCTTCTAAGATTTCAATTTGTATATCATGATTTAAAATTTTATTATCAATTTGAGAAAAACTTTTATCGTATTGTTCATGTTTTTCTATATTTGCATTAGCATAATCTAATAAAAGATCAAGTTTTTTACTATGTTCGTATTCCATTTTAGTAAAGCTGTTTTGCAAACAAACCAATTCATTGTCAAGGTTGTCTAATCGATGATTTGTTTCTGATTTAAAATTAGTTAATTTTTGTTTAAAAGTGTCTAATCGATGATTTATTTCTGATTTGAAATTAGTTAATTCTTGTTTAAAAGTGCCTAATCGATGATTTGTTTCTGATTTAAAATTAGTTAATTCTTGTTTAAAAGTGTCTAATCGATGATTTGTTTCTGATTTAAAATTAGTTAATTCTTGTTTAAAAGTGCCTAATCGATGATTTGTTTCTGATTTAAAATTAATTAATTCTTGTTTAAGGCTACTTGTAACTTCTTTAAGGTTATTTGTATCTTCTTTTAATTGTAGTAATATATTAAAAATATTTTCTAATGTAACTTCTTGCATGAATTATCCTCCTCTCATTAGTTTGTCTAATTTTTAAAATTATAACATAAAAAATTATATAAAAGCAAGAATAAAAAATCTACACTTTTCGACAAAATGTGAAAAACAATATAGCAAATAAATTTTTTAAAAAATATTGCAAATAGGTAGAATTATAGATATAATAGCATATATTAAAAAATATGAGAATAAGAAAGTTTAAAAGATATTATTTTATAAAAAAGGAGAATAAGAAATGAGAAAATATTTTGGGACAGATGGAATTAGGAGAATTGCTAATACTGAACTTACGCCAAATTTAGTTTATAAAGTAGCAAAAGCAGGAGCTTGTGTATTATCAAAGCATACAGACCATATACCAACAATATTAATAGGTAGAGATACACGTATTTCTGGTACTTTAATTGAAAGTGCAATGACTGCTGGTTTTTTAAGTTATGGTGCAAATGTAAAATTATTAGGAGTTATGCCAACACCAGCTGTAGCATATTTAACTAGAAAATTAAATGCAGATGCAAGTGTTGTTATTTCAGCTTCTCATAATACATATGAATTTAATGGAGTAAAATATTTTAGTAATAAAGGAACTAAAATTGATGATTTATTAGAAGAAGAAATTGAAGAAATTATGGATTCAGACCAAATTACAAAAATGAATGCTCAACATGATAAAATTGGTGTCTCAGAGGTAAGAGAAGACTTAGTGCAAGAATATGAAAAGTTTTTTATAGATACATTTAAAAGTAGTATAGGATTATATGATAAAGGCAATTTTATTGTAGGAATTGATACAGCAAATGGTGCAACATATAAAGTAGCAGAAAAAATATTTTCTAACTTGGGAATTCAACATATTATTATTAATAATAATCCAAATGGAATTAATATTAATGAAAATTGTGGTTCTACTCATTTAGAACAAATTAAAAAATTTGTTGTAGAACATAAATTGAATTTAGGTATTGCATATGATGGTGATGGAGATCGATGTTTATTAATTGATGAAGCTGGAAATGAAATTGATGGAGATAAAATATTAGCAGTTTGTTCAAATTATATGAAAGAAAAAGGAACTTTAAAAAAAGATACAGTAGCTGCAACAGTTATGAGTAATTTGGGATTAAAGAAATATTGCCAAATAAATGAAATTACATGTAGACAAACAAAAGTAGGAGATCGTTATGTATTAGAAGATATGATAAAAAATGGATATAATTTAGGTGGAGAACAATCAGGGCATGTTATATTTTTAGATTATAATCCTACAGGAGATGGCATTTTAACTTCACTTATGTTCATAAAAATTTTATTAGAAAAAAAATGTTTAGCTTCTGAACTTTGTAGTATAATCAATATATATCCTCAAGTATTAATTAATGCAAAAGTAGATTCAAATAAAAAATATGATTATGAAAAAGATGAAGAAATTAAGAATCAAATAGAAAAATTAGAAGAAGAATTTGCAGGCAATGGTAGAGTTCTAATAAGACCTTCAGGAACAGAACCTCTAGTAAGAGTTATGATTGAAGGAGAAGATAAGAAATATATAAAAGCAAAAGCTGAGGAATTAGCTATTTTAATAGAACGAAAACTAAGTTAAATATAAAAAAATAATAATACTAAATAAAAGTATACTCAAATGTTATAATAAACAGGTTATACCCTGAGAAAGAAGTGATAGATTTGGAAAAATATTATATTACTACTCCCATTTATTATCCAAGCGGAAAATTTCATATAGGAACAGCATATACGACAGTAGTAGCAGATACTGTAAAAAAATATAAAGCTTTAAGAGGTTATGATACATACCTTCTTACAGGAACAGATGAGCATGGACAAAAAATTCAAACTGTTTCTGAAAAAAATAATATGACCCCACAAGAATATGTAGATTATATGGCAAAACTTGCAAAAGAATTGTGGTCAAAGATGGAAATTAGTTATGATGATTTTATTCGTACAACAGAAGACAGACATAAAAAAATAGTGCAAAAAATTTTTGAAAAGTTTTTAGAAAATGGTGATATATATAAGGGAAGCTATGAAGGAATGTATTGCATACCATGTGAAACATATTTTACAAAAACACAATTAGTAGATGGAAAATGTCCAGATTGTGGAAGAGAAGTTAAATTAATGAAAGAGGAAGCATATTTTTTTAATATGAAAAAATATGCAGATAAACTTATAAAGCTATATAATGAAAGTGACTTTATTACACCAGAGTTTAGAAAAAATGAAATGTTAAATAATTTTATTAAACCAGGTTTAGAAGATTTGTGTATTAGCCGTACAAATTTTGATTGGGGAATTAAAGTAAAAAGTGATACTAAACATGTTATATATGTATGGCTAGATGCACTAACAAACTATATTACTGCACTTGGATATTTATCAGAGGATGATACTAAATTTAAAAAATATTGGCCAGCAGATTTGCAAATTGTTGGAAAAGATATTGCTAGATTTCATTTGATTTATTGGCCAATTTTCTTAATGGCACTTGATTTACCACTCCCTAAAAAAATTTTGGTTCACAACTGGATTATGATGAAAGATGGAAAAATGAGTAAATCTAAAGGAAATGTGGTATATCCAGAATTATTAATTAACAAATATGGTTTAGATGCACTTAGATATTTTTTACTTCGTGAAATGCCAATTGTACAAGATGGTGTTTTTTCACCAGAAAGTTTTGTAGAACGTTTTAATTTTGACTTATGTAATGATTTAGGAAATTTATTAAATAGAACTGTATCTATGGTAAATAAGTATTTTGAAGGAATAGTACCAAGTTATGTAGGACATGCAAATCAGGTAGACAGCCAATTAGAAGAATATACAAAAAATCAAATAATACTTGTAGAAAAACATTTAGAAAAATTTGAATTTGCAAATTGTTTGCAGGAACTTTGGAATATTATTTCAAGAACTAATAAATATATTGATGAAACAATGCCATGGGCATTAGAAAAAGAAGGCGAAAATGAAAAATTAGCTTCTTGTATGAACCATTTAATTGAGAATTTAAGAAAAATAGGAATTATGTTGTTACCATTTATGGAGAAAACAGCAAAAAGCATTTTAAATCAAATAGGATTATCAAACTTTAATAATACATGGGAGAGCATATATGATACAAATAAAATTCCAGAACAAACAAAGGTTATAAACAAAGGAGAACCATTATTTATGAGATTGGATATAGAAAAAGAAATTGATTATATAAAAAATGGTATGATAGGATAAGAAGTAAGGTATAGAATTTATATTTTATATAAAATGTGGAGAAAAAATTAATGGATGGAATTATACTAATAAATAAAGAAAAAGATTATACTTCTCATGATGTAGTAGCAATTGTAAAAAAAACATTAGGGCAAAAGGTAGGACATACAGGAACATTAGATCCTAATGCAACAGGAATATTACCACTATTAATAGGAAAAGCAACTAAGATTTCAAAATATTTAGTAAATCATGATAAAATTTATCAAGCAGTATTAAGGTTAGGAGTTAAAACTGATACAGCAGACATGATGGGTAAAATTGTAGAAGAAAAAAATGTAAAAATGCCTAATAAAGAAGAAATAGAATTAATATTTTCTTCTATGGTAGGAAAAACGAAACAAATACCTCCTATTTATTCTGCTATTAAAGTAAATGGAAAGAAACTATATGAATATGCAAGACAAGATAAAAAAGTAGAAATACCAGAAAGAGAAATTGAAATTTATAATTTAAAACTTGATTATATAAGCTTAAATAAAAATGAGATTACATTTACTATTTATTGTTCTAAAGGTACTTATATTAGAACTATATGTGAACAAATAGCTAAAAAACTCGGAACTATAGGGTGTATGAGTGAACTAAATCGTATACAGGTTGGCGAGTTTCATATAGATAATAGTATTACTATTAAAAAATTACAAGAAAACAAAAAAAATGTTATGGATTATCTAATTTCAATAGAACAGTTTTTTTATAAAAAAGAAAAAATTATTTTGAATAGTAGTAAATTAGAACAATTTTTAAATGGAGTAAAATTAAAATGTGAGATGAAAGAAGATATATATAGAATTTATGATGAAAATAAAAAATTCATAGGACTAGGAATAATAAAAAATGAACTTTTAAAAAGGGATGTTGTATAGAGGCGATTGTTTAAAATCGCCTCTAGCTTTTATAATTATGAATAACTAGATAAATTTACTCTTAAATTAACTAATACACTGGGTAAAATTAAACATATTAGAGAAAGTATCAATATAACAATACTACCTCCGCTTATTTTTCCCTTCTTTCCATTCATAAATTCCATAAAAAAATGTCTTTAAAAATATAAATATAGATATTGCACCAATAACAATTCTCATATATTCACCTCTCTTTATCTGATTTTTTAGCTTTCCATAATAATATAACTAGATTTTATTGTTGTATCAACAATAACATCAAAAAAAGAATTTTTAAAATTATCTAACCAATTAAAATTGTTCCAATCTTCAAAAGTTTGGAAATTTTGTACAACATATTTACCAAATCCATCAATGTCACTTTGTAGTTCTTTTGAAACTTTATATAAATATTCATATAGTTTAGTAGTTAAATATAAATTTAGAGCTTTTTCTAAAGTCTCAATTTCATTTGTTGTAACATATTTAGAGTTTTCTTCCATTGTTAAAATACGTGCTTCTAACATAATTTTTGAAGTGATATATGGTGAACCATTAACAAGTTTAACCTTATTTTTAGTATTTTTTACAAGACGAACTCGAAGGGAAATAGATTTATTTTCTTCAAAAGGACTTGGAATATTTATAATACAACTGTTAAGGGTACTAGAAATCATTTGATGACAAATGGTTTCTAGTCCATTTAATTCTCCTACTAATTTATCACCTTTAAAAACAGCAAGACCCATATTTTCAATATTGCTTTTTCCTTGGATAAGAGTTTCATTTGCTTTATTTGAAGAGTCCTTTTCATATGAATTTTCTTTAGAATCTAAAGAATGTGTATCTGAAGAATTTATTCCACCAAGTATAGCATAGCAAGTTTGAAAAGTATCTGCATAATCTGAAAAAAAGTCACTTAATGTAATGTTTTGAGTAAAACCTGTATATTCACTAGAAGTAGGAGCAATCTCATAATATCTTGCAGATAATTTTTCTAAAATTGGTTTTGAATTATTTAAGAAATATTCAGCACTACATCTACTAACTAAAATATTAGAGTCTGGACGTACTTCTACTTTATTCATTAAAGTAAATAATGTTTCAGAAATTCCTTTATTTGCAAATTCTTCTGAAAATACGATTATTTTACAATGAGCAAGATTAGATTCTTTACTTAAATAACTATTTAATAAATTAATTCCAGAATCAAAAGAATCACATTGTATTGTAGTTACAATTGATGAATCAGACTGAGAAGAACCACCACTTTGAGAAGAACCACCAGGAACAGATATTTGAAAACTAAGTTTTAATTTATTATCTTCTCCGAACATCAAATCCTAATGCTACAACATAGGCTAAATGATCAATATTTTGTTCATTATAACAACCAGAGAGACTAAATAGAGTAACTGTTAATATAAGGAAGAGGAGTAAAAAATTTTTTAATTTTTTATTCATGTATCAATTCCTCCTTTATGTTTATTTTTATATTTTATATTGGCAAAAATAAGTGTTAATAGTGTAATAACAAATACTAAAATAATAGTAAAATAACGGAAAACAACATCTTGTATAAAACGAATTTGGGCAATATTTTTAGGAATGAGAGCAAATACAAAAATAATAGCACAAAAACAATAAATCATTGGTTTTGTATCATGCGTTTTCGTAATTTTTTTAAATATATTAGAAATTATCCAAATAGTAATGCTTAAATAAGACATAAGTGATAAAATCCATCCCAAAACAAAAAGAGCATCTGGCCTTTGTAAAAATCTACCAAAATTTGTACCACGTATTAATAGATAAACAGGAGATATTTCATTAATTGTTAATACATCTGCAAAAGAAAAGAGTAAAGTAGTAACACTTAAAAATAAGTAAATAGCAGATATAGCAATAGAGGTATAACTAATTTTATTGAAGTCTTTTGGATTTTTTAACAGTGGTTTTAAAAAGTATAAATAGCTAATTCCAGAAAAGGCGAATAAGTTACTCATACCACTAAAAAATGTTTGATTTATACCATATCCCCAAATAGGAAAAATTCTTTTTATTTCAAACCTAGAAAAAATGCAAAAAAATGCAATAAGTAGGTTAAGAAGTATAATTGGGACAATAATCACATTACACTTAGTAATAGTTCTAAAACCAAAACGATTTGCAATACAAGCAGCAATTAAAAAAAATAGTAACATCAAGCAAATAGTAGCTTTTTCAAAATAAACAACTTTTATCATTTCAGAAAAATTGCGAAGCAAGGTACTAGAAATAACAATAAAATATAAAATAAATAAAGTACCTATTACAATTTTTAAGAAATTTCCACCTAAAAATTGGCTAATATCTAAAATATCACTATTACTAAAAGGTTTCCAAAGTTTTAGAATTAGTCCTAAAAATAAAAATATTATAATCGTAATAAAAATTATATTTAAACAGCTAGAAGAACCACACTGCTCTAGTATACTTTGAGGTAGGTTTAATATAATATGATTTAGTATAATTATAATAATAAAGAAAATTCCCTCTAATGTACCAAGTTTTGAACTACTCATATAATAACCTCCTAGTAATTTTTATATTTCCAATTCATACTAATATCTTCTTGTCGCTTTGGTCTTTTAGTATTTAAAAAATCTGATCTATGCTCTCTTTTCCAAGAAGGAGAAAGAAATATTCCTTTGAAATCTTTTGTGACTGGTATATAAGGTTGTAAATAAGAGTACCCAAAAGATTTTAAATCCGACAAAATGAGAAAATGAACAAATAAGCATAAACCAATTCCTAAAAATCCTAAAAAATAACCTAAGAAAATATAAGTAAAACGTGTGATACGACAATGAAATCCAAAAGAAAAATCAGGAATAGCAAAAGAAGCAATAGCTGTAATTGCAACAATAATAATTAAAATAGGACTTACAATATTTGCATCAACTGCTGCTTGTCCTAAAATAAGTGCTCCAACAATTCCAATAGTAGGACCAATAGGAGTAGGCACACGAAGACCAGCTTCACGAATAAGTTCAAATGAAAATTCCATAACTAAAATTTCAAATATAATAGGAAGAGGAATGTTTTCTCTAGATGATACAATAGCAAATAGTAACTCTGTAGGAATAAGTTCTTGATGAAAGTTTGTTATTGCTACATAAAATCCTGGTAATAATAAAGTTAATAAAACAGCAAAAATACGGATTATTTTTAATAAATTTGAAAACTGAAATTTTAGATTTAAGTCTTCAGGTGATGTAATAAAGTCAATAAAAGTACCAGGAGCAATTAAACAATAAGGACTTCCATTTACTAAAATAATAACTCTTCCTTCTAATAAAAAATTTGTGGCTTTATCTGGTCTTTCAGTAGAAATTAATTGAGGAAGGCTAAATTTCCCATCATCTTCAATTAATTGTTCTAATTGACCGAGATGATACTATACTATCAACATTAATATTATTTAAACGATATTTTACTTCTGCTACTAACTCATTATTAGTTATATCTTCCATATAGCAAACAGCACATTTTGTTTTAGTTAATTCTCCAACTTCTAAATTTTCAATAATTAATTTTTCGTTATTTGCAAAACGTCGTAAAAGAGAGGTATTAGTACGAATATTTTCGGTAAAAGCTTCTTGCGAACCACGAATAACAATTTCATTTTCTGGTTTTCCAATACTCCTTTGTTTAAAGCCTTTTACATCAATATCAAAAACAATATTTAAAGTGTCTACAAAAAGGGCACAATTACCAGAATTAACACTAGAGGCAATTTCATCAAAAGTACCGAACCTTTTTTACACTATTTTGTGGTACTAAGTGATTAAAAATATAAGAGTTTAAGTCAAATTTTTTTACTTTTCGTACAATAATATTATTACTCGGAGATTGTTTAAGAGTTTCATTTTCTTTATCTTTATAAGTATTTGACATATTTCTTAACATGAGAGGATCTAGTATAAAATGATTAATACTTGTTGTATCAACCATTCCATCAATATATAATAAAAATGCTTTATATTCTTTATTTTTTGCAATTAAACTAAATTCCCTTATAATAATATCACTATTAATTAAGGTATTATATCTTGTAGTAATAGCTTTTAAGTTGGAATTAATGTTAGAAAATATATTCTTTGACTTTAATAAAGCACTATTATCTTGTAAAGAAGTATCTACAAAAGAATTATTATCTGATGTTTCTTTAATAGTTTCTGGTATAGAAAAATTATATTGTTCTTTTGGCTGATAAGAAAGCAATTTTCTACAATAATTTATAATAGAATTTTTTTTATCTTTATTCACCTAAAATTACTCCAATCTAAATTTATCTTTTAACATATTTTTAACAAAAAAGGTAATAAATATGCATAAAAAAATGTTTTTAAAATAGAAAATGAATGTATAAAAATACTAAAAAAACTAAAAGAGTATTGACGAACCAAAGCAATAGAAGTAAAATAAAGCTAATTTAGGGGGAGATATTATGAAAAAATCAGTTTTAGGAAGTTTATTACTGGCTATTATACATTCTATTTTGTTTTATGGAAAAGAGTTAGGAATATCAGTAATTTTATTTGCAATTCCAAGTTTAATTTTATTAGTTTCATTATTTAAAAAACATAGTTTAATAAAAAATAAAAATGTACTTTACTTGTGTATACCAATTTTATTGTTAAGTAGCACATATTTTTTATTTAATAATGAATTTTTTAACCAAGTGAATTTAATTATAATACCATTTTTATATGCAAGTATGATTATTTGGGTTATGGAGGATATGGTTTATATAAGGAAATGGTTTGGTAAGACGATTAGTTTAATTGTTGGATCATTAGAATTTATTCCTAGTTCAATAAATTTAATTAAACAAGCATTCAAGGTACATAAAAAGGAAGATTCAAAGTATACAAAATTAAAATTAGTTATATTACGGAGTACTTTGTTCAATTCCAATTTTATTTGTTATATTAGGTTTGTTAATTTCAGCAGATGGCATATTTGCAGACATATTTGGTAGATTTTTTAAATGTATAGAAGATTTGTTAACAACAAAAGCTATTATTAACCTAATAGGAAGATTAATTATTATAGTGATTATTATGATATATTTATTATGTATTGTTTATAATATAACAAATAAAAAGAGTAGTTATAATTATTCAAGACAATTAAAAGATATTTTTAAAATTTCTATTGAAGAAACTATTATTAATACAGTTCTTACTATTATTAATATTGTGTATTTAATATTTAGTGGGATTCAAGTTTTCTATGTGATTAGCTATTTTATAGGAAATAGTAAGTTAGACTTTAATCTTGCAAGCTATGCAAGACAAGGATTTTTTCAGCTAATGTTTATTACATTTATTAATTTAATTTTAATATTAATAAGTAGTTTAAATAAAAAAGAAGAAAAAAAGCATATTTATACTAAAGTAATGAATTTACTAATGTGTGTATTTACAATTATAATTGTTATATCAGCAGTTATGAGAATGTACTTATATGAAAGGGAATATGGATATACATTTTTACGATTAATGGTTTATTTTATTTTAATAACAGAGTTAGTTATGATGGTACCAACAATTATTTATATTATAAAAGAAAAAGGATATTTGCTAAAATCATATTTTATAATTGGAACAGTAATGTATGTATTAGTTAACTTTTTAAATATAGATTATTTAATTGCAAAAAATAATGTTGATAGAGCATTAAAATTAACAGGAGTAATTGTAAGAGATATAGATATAAGTTATTTAATAAATAACCTAGGATGTGATGCAACATCTGAAATTTTACGTTTATATGAAAATATAGAAGATAAAGATGATAAAAAAAGATTAAATAATTATTTATATAAGCAATATAAGAAGACAGAAAAAGATAATGGATGGCAAGCATTTAATTTATCAAAACAACATACTAAAGATTTACTAAAAGATTTAAATTTAAAATACCAAGAAGTAAACAATAATAAATACTATAATAGATATAATGAATATAAAAGCATATAGTAATAAAAATAAACTTTACAATTAAACTAAAAACAATTACAATAAATTAAGAAAATATATTTTTAGGAGAAACATAAATATGGAAGATAATCAAAATCAATTATATGATTTAATTAATAGTATACCAGTTAATGAAGAAAATGAAGAAATGCTAACGGAAGTAAAACAAGCTTTAGAAGAAGGGGATTTACAATTAGCATTAGAAAAATTAAATAGTTTACCAGGAACTTCAACAGAAGATTTGCATAATTTATATGCGTTTGATGAAGAAAATAATAAATTAAAAAAAGAAATATATCCAGATGAATTAAGTAATGAAGAACTAGAACATATTTATATAGGAAAATTATTAGAGAATCCAGAGGCAATTGTAAAATACTATTTTTTATATAATAATTGTTATTTCCAAGATTTCGAAATTTTGAATTTATATAAAAGAGTATTGTTCACAGATGGAGAAGCATATGCACCAGAAATTGCAAAAAAAGGATTTAACTTTCCAAAAGAAACTGACGAATCATATGAATTAGAATTGCAAGTAAAAAAGGAAGCGGAGGAATCTAGCTATACAATAGATGAAGCATATATAGAACTTAGTAAATTATTTGTACTTCGTAAACATTATCGTGAAGTTCCAATTAAAAATATACAGGATAAAATTGTAGAGATTGCAAATTATGAATTATATAATAAAATGTCAGTAGAGGAAATTGAAAATGCAGTAGAACAAGTAAATGTTACAAATAAATTCAAAAGAGCTATTTTAAATGAAGGGTTAACAAATTTTCTTGAGTTAGGTGATAATAATTTAACTAATGGACTAGAATTTCCATTTCCAATACTCTCAAGTGTATTCAAAGGAATTCGAAAAGGAGAAACAACAGCATTTGCAATGCCATCAAATTCTGGAAAAAGTCGTTTTACAATAAATGTAGCAGCATATACAGCATTTGTTCATAAAAAAAAGGTATTAATTATATCAAATGAGATGTCAGAAGAAAAGATGAGGCTTTGTTTAATTACAACGATTATAAATAATCCAGAAATTCAAATGATTCATGGTCAAAAAATAAGGAAAACAGAAGGGGAATTGCTAGAATTTAAATTTAGACCAGATGATATGAAAAAGGTAAAAGTAGATGAAAATGGATTTGTAATAAAAGAAGAAAAAGAAACGCAAAAGGAATTTGTAAAAAGGCTTTCAAAAATTTCTTCAGAATTTAATAATACTATTGCGATTACAAACTGGGTTAATAAAGAAATGAAAAATTCTATTTATTTTATTAATATTACTGATCACACAAATGATGAATTAAAAAAAGTTATTATGAACTATTACTATAAGGAAAAAATTGAATATATGTTTTATGATACATTAAAAACTGATGTTGACAATATTGGAAATGGGGAAGAATTAAAGAAGACAACAACAATTTTATCAAACTTAGCACAAAACTTTAATTTATTTGTATTTACTACATTACAATTAACAGAAAGTGCAACTTTGCCAATTAATTTAACAGTTAATGATTTAGCTGTTAGTAGAACTGTAAAAGAGGTGTTAGATACATTGTGTTTAATAAAGCAAATTAACCATGAAAATTATAAAGATTATGAATATTCATTAAATGAAGTAGATACAAAATTTTTTAATATAGAGGAATTTAAAGATCCAGATGTAAGATATTATGCGTGTGTTGTAGATAAAAATAGAGCTGGTGCAAAACCAAAATTATTATTTAGATTAAATTTAGCTTATAATAGCTGGGAGGAATTAGGGTACTTACGATTAAAACAAATTTAAAGTAAACTTTCTAAATTTTGAATGAATATAAAAATAAAGTATAAAAAATAGGAAGGAGGAAAAAGTCTTATGAAGAATAAACTAATAATAAATTTTATAATTTTTGTTCTATTATTATTAAGCATAGTGTTTGCTAATTCGTATGTGCAAGCTTTATCAAAACAAGAAAAATTAGAAATAAAAAAAGATTTACTAGAACAAGAAGTAAAAAATAATAATATTACTGAGGAAGAAGCTAATGGGATTTATAAAAATATAGAACAAAGAATGATAAACTGTGATAATTATTGTGTATATGATTATAAATGTAAAATATATAGTCAAAATAATAATTGTATTAGTCACAATAATCAATGTTTTCAAAGAAATTGTAACTATAGAAGAAATTGCACAAATTATTAATTTGCTGACATATTGTATGGTGAAAGTTAGCAACAAATTATTATAATATCACAAAAATAAACTTTATTTCATAGTATATACAAAAATATGAAGGGAGTTTATTTTTTTATGGATTATGAAGTGATGATGAATGGAAATGTAAGAATCGGTATGTATGCTCCAGATTTTGAAGCACAAACTACAATGGGAGATATTTGTTTAAATGATTATAAAGGAAAGTGGGTGGTATTATTTTCACATCCAGGAGACTTTACCCCCGTATAATCTCTCAATTTGGGGAAATACAAAAAATGCACGATATTGCCTTGTATTTTTTGATATCGGTAAGTTATTAAAAGTCAAATAAAAACGGCACAAAACTGATTGTGGAGCGTTTTAGAAGGTTATTTGCAAAAAAATTGCCTATTTTTAATAGTGTTCCTCCCACAATTTGCTCAAAAAAATAATTTGATTAATCAACTGATATAAATACTATAGCATATTTTTTGGAAAATGTATATTCCTATTTAGTATTCAACATATATTCTTTAAGTAGTTCCATATTTTGATTATAACACCATATATACTTAATTGTTGCATTGAAAGGTGAAAATTCTGCATCAGCAATTTTATATGCAATATATAAATCATTATTTGTACATAATGTAACATGAGGTCTATAAACTCTTTTCAATCTTCTTTCTAATCTATACGATTTTAACTTTTCATCAAATATATATTTCAAATTCATTAAATTATCTTTATTATATGGTTCTATATATAAAGTTGCATTATCAAAATTATTCAAATTTCTAAATTCAATATTAAAACTACTTATATCTTGAACTATCTTGTCTAGTTTTTCTATAAATTCATTTTCATTCTTACAATCATATAAATCAATAGTTATATGAGGTAGCCAATTTCTTTCTCTATCAATAACATTATTTGATTTTAAATTGTTTTTAATACTTTGAATATAATCTTGTGTTTCTTTATCGAAACCATATTGTAATACATAATCATACATTTAATGTTTCATCTCCATTTCTTCTTATAAGCAAGTTTTCTCTCTTATATAATTTAGATAAAATCAACCTATAAACTATACTTCTAGAATAGAAGTCAATAAAATTTACTATTCCAAATACAAACAATGCAAAAGAAGTATTTATAAATAATAAGCATATTAAAAATCTTATTATAACTCCAATAGTAGATCCTATAACCAATATAATTGATTTTCCTTGAGTAATACATAATGTTTTATATGTTTCATATGGATATAGTCCAAATACACCAAATGAATAGAATATAATATATGGAAAACATTTATACACTGGCAAACTACCATGTGATATTATCAAATAGATAAATGCAAATACAAAATTTATTGTAATAATTAAAGGAAAGCATTTGTTTCTTATATTCATACAATTATCATATTGTTCTTTATAAGTTTTGCCTTCTGGAACTTTAATCATCAGAGTTGCTTGATATGCATTTGTAATAATCTCTAAAGTTAAACATACAGAATAACAAATAGTGTGTATTCCATAATTTTCAGTTCCCATATGACTTGCAACTACACCATATAATAGTAAAAATATTCTAGATAATAATCTCTCTGAAGAATATGCAAACCCATATTTAATTACATTTTTTAAAGACTCTTTATTTGGAAATTCAAACTTTAACTTCAAATTATATAACATATATATAATTGAGATAAGCCAAGATATTATAGTTGCAAAAAATAATAATGTTAAATTTTTAGTAAGTAAATATGCTAGTGCATCTAGTCCAACCAAAGAAACATAGTAAACAATTAAGCTTTTTCTATATAATCTTAATTGTCCCTTAAGTCTTACTATTTCAAAAATTCCATTTGCTAATCTTCCCAATATTACATAGGCAATATAAAAATTTAATAATATAGACATCATATCTTTTTGTATATAGCTTAAATCAAATATATTTACAATCAAATTTTTACAACTAAAAACTATGATCCCCATTAATATTCCAAATATAATATTAAACCATAAATATTGCCATTCATTTTTTCTTGTTGTCCTATAAGTATATATTCCTATTTCACAAAAAGATTTAAAAATTGAATCTATTAATAAAAAACTTCCAGTTACTACTATAGCGTCAATACTAATCATATTATTAAATGCCGAGTCAATACTATCTGCTATACTCATAAATATAAAACTTATAAGAATTGATATAAATTCTTTCATTCCTTTATCACCTTTTTTATAATTCAACAAGATTATACTATAAACAACAAAAAAATACTATACTTAATGAAATTTATGTTTTGGTATCTATATAATTTTTACAATTCATTTTGTTATTTTTATAAAGGGGTTGGGACTTAGTCCCATAATTCGAATTTTGACTAGGGAGTAAAAATTCAGTGCTTGTTAGGAAGTGTATGGGGGTACAAAAATATCTGCTATTCCTAATGCAAAAAATTTTGTTAATTGTTCAATATAACTACTTCTAAAATTTATTTTATCAATATAAAATTCTCGGTTTTTTATTCTTTAATAATGTCATTTACTCAATAAATTTTGAAATAAATTCTTGCTTTTCTTCTTTCAATTTTCTGTTCCATTCTTGTTTTAAAGTTTCATTTAATTTGTTATCTTTTATTAGTTTTTCTCTTTCAATATCTCTATCAGCCATTAGCTGTTGTGGCGTAAATGATAAACTATTTGTATTAAGTTTTTCATATGTTTTTGTTTCTAAAATGTTTATTTTTTTTTCAATAATTTTGTAATCTTCTGAAAAGTCTTCCATTTCAAATATACCACTTACATAAGCCTTTTTTATTCTTTCTTTTTGCTTTCGTAATGTGTCAATTTCTTGGTCTAGATTTTCTGTTTTTGTTTCTTTTTTGTCAGCTAGTATTGGTAAAAAGTATTTCTTAACTGCCATATCATACTCTACTAACTCAAGAATAAATCTTTGTAAACATTCTTCAATTTTATCTTCTCTATAATATGTCTTGCAATGTTCGCAAGTATAATACATATATTTTCTTTTAGTTCCTCCAGAGCAATTGATTAGAAAGAAAATAAAGACGAAGAATTAGTTACTATGGTAATAAGAATACCAAGATATAAAAAGAAAATGATAGAAAATATAGCAAAAAGTCAAGGGAGATATGAGGTTGATTTAATTAGAAGTGGAATAGACAAAGAATTAAATATAGACTTATATCAAGATAAGATGGAAGAGTTAATTAAAAGAATTCTAAAACCAGTTGAAGAAAAAATTGATAAGTTTTTAAAATCACAGCGAAAAATAAATGCAAAATTTTTAAGAACAATTGCTATAAGTGCATACCTAAATAGTGAAGTTATGAAGAATTTATTAGGTGATGAATATTATGAACGATTTAATAAAATGTTAAATAGTGCAAGAAAAAAAGCTAATTATTATGTTAGTAAAGATACTGAAGGAATGAGTAAAGAAGATCTATATGATTTTTATAATATTGGTGACATTTATAGAGAAGAATATAGAAATGAATAATAATACAAAGATAATAAAACAGATAATATAGATTTACAATGGATCAAATAGTAGTTATAGTGCAAAATTGACATAAACGAAATTGCACTAAGTTGTACCTTTATAAAAAATATGGTATACTGAATAAAATGTAAATAGATTAAGGAGAAAAATAATGAATGCTATAAATCTAAAAGATGCATATTATCATGGATTAGCAGGAGAAGAAGTTAGTTTTATGATGTATCCTGAAAGTGCCTTATATATTACATTGTCAAAACTAGAAGGTATTTTAAAATATAAAGGAATCTTATCAAGAGAAAAGCAAAAAGGAATTGGAATAAATAATTTAGAATTTAATGTTCATTTAAATTTTTCTGATACTAACATTATTAACAACTATGTGTCAGTATGTAAAAAATTAGAATCCAATAATGATGGAAGTGCTTATGAAGCTTTTGTTGAAGGTAAAATATCAATTGCATTACCATATGACTTGTATAAAAAATATAAGTTTAGGAATAAACAAGAATATTCACCAGATAATGGAGAAGAACAAATACGAGATTTTATAGATATATCAGACTTTACTGCAATATTGATTGATATTGAAAATAATACATATAAACAAATTGCTATAAAAAGAATTATAGAACTAATTAAAAAATATAATGTTTTAGATTTACCTATAATTGAAAGTAATGGAAATATTCTAATAAAGAATATAAATGATATGGAATTAGATAGTAATTGTCTAAATAAGAAACAAGAAACCAATATGTGTACAGCCTTTAAACTTATGACTTTAGATGAAGAATTACCAGACTTCTTTGTAAATTCTATGTCTGAAAAAGCATTAAAACAACTCAATATGCCAACGCAAATAACGCCAAAGCAATTTTTGGATTATATAAACAATTCAGAATGTAGAAATATTTTTTATAATTATTTAATGACTCAAGAACATGAGATTTTTTATCAAGGTGATGACCATGACATTAAGCATTCAGATGATGTAACTATGTTTGCATATTATATAGCTTCTAAAGAAGGCTATAAAGGAAGTAACTTACAGATTCTTTTAGAAGCTGCACGTTATCATGACATAGGTCTTATGGATTCTACACCTAAGAACCATGGAATTGCTGGAGCAAATAAGTATATAAAGATGTGTAAAAGTAAACTTTCACCTTCTCATCAAAAAGTTGTAGCATTTTTGATTCAAACTCATAATATGGAAAATTTAGATAATATAAGAAAATTTGCTAATAGCTTATTTCCAAATTATAATAAACAATTAATTGATGTATTATGTGACATGTCAAATATAGTAAGGGATGCAGATGCATTAGATAGAACTAGATTCCCAATATTTTCATTTGATTATTTAAATAGTAAATTATTAACACATGCATCAGCAATAGAATTAATAGAAGTAGCGCAAACTATTAATTATAGACAGGCATTTAGACCAGCTAGAAAATGTATGGAAGATAATACTAAAGTATTAAAATTAGATGATAATGAAGGAAGGTAGGAATCATCATATTATAACCAAATTGCAATTTAAAGTATAATGCAAAACAAAATTAAAATAAAAAAATATTTTTTCATAAAGTGCAACATTTTCAAGAAAAATTGGACTTTTATATTAGTATAAGTTCAATTTTTTTTGAAAAAAATTTAAAAAATTTTTCAAAAAATGCATCATTTAAAAAATTTTTCGTGTTCTTATATATAAAGGAGGGATGCATTTGAAAAATAATAAAAATTAAAGTATTAGAATTTTTCAAAAGTAATTTTAGGACAAAAGAGATATTTTATAATCTCATTTTGCATAATATTTATAGAGAAATAATTTGAAAAATAAATTTTTCAAATTATTTGCTATAATCGCTAAGCCTTTGAGATTTTCTCATGTTATTCGAAAACTCAAATCGGCAAATCATAATCTCGAGAGATTATGATGGGAGGAGTTAATTTAGATGCAAATTACTTCTAATGAAATATCTAATACAAAATATGTGCAAATTTATTTAACAGAGGATGAATTAAAGAAACAAAAAACAAAAGAAGTAATTGAAAAGTATAAACGAGAAAAATACAGTGTAGCAATTTTTGTAACAGGAAAAGAGAATTATCCCGAGATTCTTAAAAAAATAATTACGAAACAAGTGGAACTAAATTGTAATGTATGCTAACATACAAGACATAAGCAATATCAGGCAAGAAGGAGGAAAAATGACAGTTGTAGGATATTGTAGATTGTCTAGAGATGAAGATAAAGAAAATTACGCAAGTATTGAAGAACAAAAAAGAATTATTAAAGATTATGCTAATACTCGTAATTGGATTATCGAGGACAAAGACTTCTACATAGATGACAATGTTTCGGGATATACCTTTAATAGACCTGAGTTTTTGAAGATGATTGAAGGGGTAAAAGGAGGAAAAATAGATGTAGTAATATCAAAGGATTTATCAAGAATTGGTAGAAATAACGGACGAGTTTTAGTTTTAATAGATGAATTTAAAAATATGCAGAAGAACTTAATATTAGTATCTGAAATGGGTGGAACTTATGATGTTCTAAATGATAGAGATGATACGATTGGAATAACAACTTGGTTTAACGAAAGATATGTAAAAGATTGCTCTAGAAAAACAAGAGATCACATGTATTCTAAACAAAAAACAGGAAGATTAGTAATGGGGAATTATTATGGATATATAAAAGATAAAGAAGATGTTACAAAGTTATATGTAGATGAAGAAATACGACCTGTTATTGAATTAATATATAAGTTATATATAGAGGAAGGTTTAGGTAGAAAGAAAATTTGCGATATTTTAAATAGTAAGTATGATTATCCTACACCATCTGTGTATTATCAAAGAAAGCATTTAGAAAGAGGAAGAATATATAAGCACCCAGTACAAAAATTATGGTCTACATATATGATAAGTAATATATTGAATAATGATGTGTATTGTGGTAATTTGCGAACACATAAAAAGAAAACAGTTTCAATAAGAGGTAGGGCAATAAAATTACCTAAAGAAGAACACTTTGTATTTGAAAATCATCATGAAGCAATAATTTCAAAAGAAACATTTAAACTAGCACAAAAGATAAAGGAAAGAAAAGCAAAGACTAAAAGTACATCAGGAACAAGAAAAAGGAATTATTATTTTTCAGGACTTTGTAGATGTGGAGATTGTGGTTTTGGAGTAAGTGGAATAACTATAACTAGAAAACAAGGACAAAAAGGATATGAATGTTCCCAGTATAGAACTTATGGAAAAGCAAGGTGTAAATGTCATGAAATAAAAGAAAACGATATGATTATTCATCTAAAGGAATTTCTAAAATTTACTAAACAGAAATATATTGAGCAAATAGAAAAAATAGAAATTGATACTAAAATCAATAAAGAACAAGTTAATAAAGAAAAAATTAAATTTGAGCTAGAAACACTAATGGCAGAGTATAAAGTGTTATTAAATCAAAAAGTAAAAGATTTAACATCAAGTACAAATGAATATCAAAAACAAATGATAGAAAATACATATAGAGAATTAGAAATTGATAAAACTAATCAAATAGAAAAACTACAGCAAATTCTAAAAAAAGAAGAACAAGAAATTTCAAAAGAAAAAATAAAAAAGTTAAAAACAGCAATAGAATATTTTGATGATATTATTGAAAGTGAAATGCCCAGTAGATATGTTTTAGAAAATATAATTGATACAATATGGATTTATAGTGATAAAACACTAAAAATTGATTTAAAAGTAGATATAGAAAAATTGGTATAAACGTAAACTCAAAACTTATTCCGATGTATCAAAATAAATGTCGAAAATCAAAAAGTTATTCCAGTGTATCAAAATAACTTTACAAAATCTTAAGCTTGTGATAAACTATACTAGAGGTGAATTGATATGCTAATTAGAGAAAAGTATTTAAATAAAATAAGAGATTTTTATAATGAAACATCTCTAATTAAAATAATATATGGATTAAGAAGAAGTGGTAAATCAGTTATTTTAACACAAATAATGGATGAAATAAAACAACAAGGAATTGATGAACAACAAATAATGTATATAAATTTTGAATCATTAGATTATAGTTTTATAAAAAATGCAAAAGATTTAAATGATTATATAAAAAGTCTTGCAAAAGGTAAAAGTAAATACTATGTTTTTTTAGATGAAATCCAAAAAGTAGAAGAATTTGAAAAAGGTATTAATTCTTTAAGAATTACAAATCAGTTTAGCATATTTATAACTGGTTCTAATAGTAAAATGACTTTCTTAGAATTATCTACAGATTTATCTGGAAGATATGTAAGTTTTAGAGTTCAGCCATTAACTTTTAAAGAAATAGTAGAATTTAAGAATGTAAAAAAAGAAGATTATAAGAAACTATTATTAGACATATTTGAATGGGGCAGCCTTCCACAAAGGTTTTCTTTTGATAATGAAAGAGCAAAACTAAACTATATATCAGATGTATATGATTCAATACTTTTAAAAGATGTAGTAGAAAGATTAAATATAAAAGATATAACATCATTTAATAAAATATTACAATATGTGTTAGAAACAGAAGGTAGAGAATTTTCTGCAGTAAATGTTTTAAATTATTTAAAGAGCGAACATCATGAAATTGCTACTGACACTTTATATAATTATCTAGAGGCATTATGTTCAACTTTTATCATGAACAAAGTTTATAGATATGATATTCAAGGGAAAAGTGTGTTAAAAACTTTAAATAAATACTATGCATCTGACTTAGGTGTTAAAAAGATTAAAATGAATAATAAAGAAGTAAATTACTCAATTTCACTAGAAAATATAGTATATAATGATTTGATTTCTAAAGGATATGAAGTATATATTGGAAAAAACAAAAAAGGCGAAGTGGATTTTGTTGCAACAAAAAATAAAGACCTAAAATATATTCAAGTAAGTTATTCATTATCTGAAGAAGAAACAAGAGAAAGAGAATTTGGAGCATATGCTGGAATTAATGATTCATATCCAAGATATATCATCTCATTAGATGAGGAAGATTACTCAAGAGATGGAATTAAACATATAAATATATTTGATTTCTTAATGAATGATGAGTTTTAAATAATAAAAATAATAATCCCCACATTTAGAGAGCTTACCCCCGTATGTACTACTGAAATAATTGCATTTAGTAAAGCAAATACATATTTTAGTAAACAAAATGCTTGCTTATTAGGATTAAGTGTAGATAGTAATGCCTCACATCTTGCATGGTTATATGATATTTATTGCAAAACAGGAATAAAAGTTCCATTTCCAATTATTGCAGACAGAAATGGAACTATTGCTAGAAAATATGGCATGATATCAAATGATGTTAGCAATACAGAAACAGTTAGAAATGTATTTATAATTGATGATAAAGGGATTGTTCGTGCGATTTTAGTCTATCCAATGAATGTAGGAAGATGTATTCCAGAAATACTAAGATTATTACAAGCATTACAAATTGCAGATTGCAACAAAGGAGCGACACCTGCAAATTGGTGTCCATATGAACCAATGATTGTACCAATGCCACAAACATATCAAGCTTTAGAAGAAAGAATGAATAATATTACTAAAAACAGAAATGGATTTAATTGGTATTTGAGTTTTAAACAGCCAGAACAATGTTGTAATGATAGTATAGAAGATAAAAAAACAAAACAAATTGAAACAAAGAAAGAAATAAAATAAAAATACAAATATAAATCAAAAAAATAACCATACTAATTAAAAAGGAGGTTATTTTATGAATAAAAATCAAAAAATTAATTGTACAGTAACAAGTTGCAAATATAATAAAAATCAGGAACAAGAGTGTTCATTAGAGCAAATTATTGTTACACCATTGCAAGATTGTAATACAAAACAACCAGATGAATCAATGTGTAGTAGTTATAAATATAAACAAAATTAAAGAAAAATTGTTTAATAAAGGTGAAGATGGGAAGATATACTTTTATAACTAAAGAAGTGATATCTTCCTTTGCTTTTGTTGATATAAAAAAATTTTACTAAAGACTTGATTTATGTTTAAAAATATAATATAATTGCAAATATAAAAAAATACCTTATACTTAGCTTAAGGATAATACTCCTCTTTAGCCCAGTTTAAGGTAAAATATAATATTTAGGAGGAACATAAAAATGACGAAGGAAAGAAAAGAGGAAATTATTAAAACTTATAAAAGAGATGAAAAAGATACAGGTTCACCAGAAGTACAAATTGCTCTTTTAACACAAAGAATTACAGAATTAACAGAACACTTAAAAGTTCATACAAAAGATAATCATTCAAGACGTGGACTTTTAAAAATGGTAGGTAAAAGAAGAAATTTACTAAATTATTTAGCTAAAAAAGATATTGAAAGATATAGAGACATTGTTGAAAAATTAGGATTAAGAAAATAATCTATATATAGTAGGACGTTTAAAGACTTAAACGTCCTATAATGCTATTTAATAAAACTAGATATAAGTATGGTAATCTAAAATAGAAAGAGTAGCTTGTATATTGTATAAATAAATTTGAAATAATATATTTATATCATTCATTATAAAAATTAGGTTTGTATAATATAGAGGTTACCATCTATTTAATAGATTATTAGATTATATATATGAAAAAGAAAAGGAGAAATGAAATTATGTTTAAAACATTTGAAACTAACCTAGCAGGAAGAAAATTAAGTATTGAAACAGGAAAAATTGCAGAACTTGCAAATGGTAGTGTTATGGTACGCTACGGAGATACTGTTGTTATGGTAAATGTTACAGCGTCTAAAGAACCAAGAGATGGGATTGACTTTTTTCCATTATCTGTTGATTATGAAGAAAAATTATATTCAGTAGGAAAAATTCCAGGAAGCTATCAAAAAAGAGAAGGTAGACCAGCAGACAAAGCTATTTTAACATCAAGAGCTATTGATAGACCACTTCGTCCACTATTTCCAAAAGATTTTAGAAATGATGTATGTGTTGTAGCAACTGTTCTATCTGTAGAGCCAGATAATTCACCAGAAGTAGCTGCTATGATTGGAGCATCAGCTGCATTATCTATTTCAGATATTCCATTTGGAGGACCAACAGCAGCAGTAAATGTAGGATATGTTGACGATAAAATTATTATTAATCCAACATTAGAACAAAGAGAAAAAACAAGATTAACTTTAACTGTTGCAGGAACAAAAGAAAAAATTGCTATGATTGAAGCAGGAGCAGATGAAATACCAGATGATATTATGTTAGAAGCAATAAAACAAGCACATATAGAAATTCAAAAACTTTGTGATTTTATTCAAAATATAAAAGAAGAAATTGGAAAACCAAAATTTGAATACAAATCTTTTGAAGTAGACCATGATGTATATGTAGAAATTGAAGAAAAATATGCAGATAGAATGTATAAAGATGTACAAGCTGTTGATAAAGAAGTAAGAGATGCAGCAATGGATAAACTATTAGAAGATGTAAAAGCATATTTTGTAGAAAAATATGGAGAAGAAAATGCTGAACAAAAGGCTACAGATATTGCAAATAGCTTATATAAACTAGAAAAGAAATCAGTTCGTAAAATGATTTTAGAAGAACAAAAAAGACCAGATGGAAGAAAAATTGATGAAATTAGACCACTTTCTTGTGAAGTAGGGCTATTGCCACGTGTTCATGGTAGTGCATTATTTACAAGAGGACAGACTCAAGTTATGTCTATTGTAACACTTGGAATGGCAAGTGAAGAACAAGCATTAGACGGTATTGATGAAGAAGAATCAAAACGTTATATGCACCAATATAATTTTCCATCATATAGTGTAGGAGAAGCTAGACCATCAAGAGGACCAGGAAGACGTGAAATTGGACATGGAGCATTAGCAGAAAAAGCATTAGTTCCAGTAATTCCATCAGAAGATGAATTTCCATATGCTATTCGTGTAGTATCAGAAGTGCTAAGTTCTAATGGTTCAACATCACAAGCAAGTATTTGTGGAAGTACATTAGCTTTAATGGATGCAGGTGTACCTATTAAAAGACCAGTTGCAGGTATATCAACAGGACTTGTAACAGATGAAAATGACCCAAATCATTACATTATGCTAACAGATATACAAGGATTAGAAGACTTTTTTGGGGATATGGATTTTAAAGTAGGGGGAACTGAAAAAGGAATTACTGCTATTCAAGTAGATATTAAAATTGATGGATTAACTTATGATATTATTAAAGAAGCATTTGAAAGAACAAAAAATGCTCGTAAATATATTTTAGAAGAAGTTATGTTAAAACAAATTGAAAAACCAAGAACAGAAATATCAAAATATGCACCAAATATTACAAAAACTCTTATTAATATTGATAAAATAAAGGATGTAATTGGACCTGGTGGAAAAATGATTAATAAAATTATTTCAGAAACAGGAGTTAAAATTGATATAGAAGAAGATGGAAGAGTATTTATTTATTCAAACGATATGGAAAATGGAAAAAAAGCATTAAAAATGGTAGAAGACATTGGGAAAGATTTAGAAGTAGGAGCAATATATGAAGGAACTGTAAGTAAAATTATGCCATTTGGGGCATTTATTGAACTTGGTGGAGCGAAAGAAGGACTTGTACACATATCTAAAATTTCTCATAAAAGAATTGAAAAAGTAGAAGATGTTTTAAAAGTAGGAGATATAGTAAAAGTAAAAGTATACGAAATTGATGACCAAGGAAGAATAAATTTAACTATGCGTGATTTAGAAGAAAAAGAAAACATAGAAGAATAAAAAAATGAATAAATCATTAAGAAATTATAAATTTTACTCTAAAAGTTGAAAAAAATTAATAAAAATAGTATAATAATAAAGGTAGAAAAATACACTATATAAGACAAGTAATATAAAGAGAGGTACAAAATGGTATATTTATATATAATTCAACAAGCATTAGTTTGGATTGTAACAATATTTTGGCTATATCAATTTATTGTTAGTATATGCTCTTTAGTAAAATTAAAAGATAAACCAATATTGGAAGATAAAAAAAATCGTTTTATGGCAGTTATTCCAGCACATAATGAAAATTCTGTTATTGGAAACTTAATTGAAAGTTTAAAAAAACAAGATTATCCAAAAGAATTATATGACATTTATGTAATTGCAGATAACTGTACAGATAATACAGCAGAAATTGCAAGAAATGCAGGAGCAATTGTATATGAACGATTTGATGAAAAAAATAAGACAAAAGGCCATGCACTTAATTGGTTTTTAAATAAAAAAATTGAAGAAGAAGCACCATATGATGCATTTTGCGTGTTTGATGCAGATAACATTGTAGATGAAAATTTTATAAAAAATATGAATAAAAAACTTTGTCAAGGTGAAGATGTAGTACAAGGTTACCGTGATATTAAAAATCCAACGGATAGCTGGGTATCAGCAGGATATGCAATTTTTTATTGGACTATGAATCGTTTTTATCATTTAGCAAGGTATAATTTAGGATTATCACCACTAATTAATGGTACAGGATTTATGGTAAAATTTGATGTTGTAAAACCAAATGGTTGGGATACTAAAACTTTAACAGAAGATATAGAATTTTCATTAAAAAGAATTATTGTAGGTAAAAAATTAGGTTGGGCAACAGATGCTATTGTTTATGATGAACAACCAGTAGACTTTAGGCAAAGCTGGTCACAAAGATCTAGATGGACTGTAGGACATATTCAATGTATTCAAAATTATACAAAAGATTTAGCAGTAGCAACAAAGGAAAAGAAAACATTAATGAATTTTGATGGTTTTTTATACATTGTTGGAAGTATTCCAATGTTCGTATTGACCTTAGTATTACTTGCTATTAATTTTATAATGTATTTAGGAAATGGTATTTCAACTGTCGACTTAATTGTTAATATATTAAGATATCTTATTCCAACATTTTTATTACCAATTGGAACAGCAATTTTGATTATGTGTTTAGATAAAAAACCAATTAAGCCAATGTTAAAAGGTTTAGTATGTTATCCACTATTCTTGGGTTCTTGGCTATTAATTAACTTTAAATGTTTGTTTAAAAGAGAAACTAATTGGGAAAAAATTGAACACATTCGTGATATTAAAATAAATGATGTTGCATAAATAAAATTAAAATAGGGATATATGAAAATTATATCTCTATTTCTATAATATAAAGATTAAGTTTATGTATAAACTCACAAACTATGTGTAAAGTGTACTTTTAAGTACTTAAAGGGGAAATAAAATGGAGAAATTAAAAGAAGTAATAATTAAAAAACAGAATAAAGTAGTTATTTTTTTACTTATTTGTATAATACTATTAGGAATAGGTGTAAGAATGCATGTCGGAAGCCAAAAAGCTTACTTACATATAGACGAAGGATATTCTTATGGATTAATGAACTATAATAAAGTAGACATTATGGAAAATGAAGATTTTTATAACACTTGGCATACGAAAGACTATTATGAAGAATACTTGACTATTGGAAAGAAAGAAGTAACAAATTTTAGACCAGTTTACGAAAATCAAAAAAATGATGTTCATCCACCATTTTATTATTTATTACTAAGAATTGCTGCTAGTTTTAATATAGATTATTTTTCTAAATGGACAGGAATTATATTAAATATTATTATTTTTATTTTTTCTAGTATAGTAATTTATTTACTTACAAACAAAATATTTAAAAACAAAGTATATGCATTATTATTAGTGTTAATAAATAGTTTTTTAATTTCATCTATAGAAAGTACAATATTTATTAGAATGTATGCATTAAATGCTTTGAATTTACTTATAATTTCGTATTTACACATTTGTAATTTAGATAAAGATACTCTAACTAAAAAACAGTTAATTCCAATGGCTATATGTATTATTATAGGTTCATTGACACATTACTATTACTTAGTATTTTTGTTTGTATTATATGTTATGTATATGATTTATAATATTCGTAAAAAGAATTTTCAAAATGCATTAAAATATACAATAATGATGGCAATTTCAGCACTTGTTTCACTTGCCATTTTCCCATATTCATTTGTACATATTTTTATGGGTTATAGAGGTGCTGGAGCTATTTCAAATTTAGAGAATATAACTCAAATGTGGAAATCTTTAAAATATCTATATATTCTAAATAATAGTGCATTTAATGGTGTTCTTATTTTTATTTTAGTAATTGCCATTATTTTATATAAACTAATAAGAAACAAAAAATTAACAATTGAAGTAAAAGACAATAAGTTTTGGTTCATGTTTATTCCAGCTATTTTTTATTTTATACTAATAGCATTTGTTTCACCATATCAAGAGATTAGATATATTATGCCAGTTTGTATATTTATTGTTATAGGAGTATTTTATATTTTAAAAATATTATGCGAAAAAGTAATGTCAAAAAAGTCTACTTTTATACTATTAAGCATTATCTTTATTAGTATGTTGATATTGCCTAAAATTGCTAATATCGAGATAAGCTATTTATATAAAAACTATAAACCAGTAGTTCAGAAGATAGAAGAAACTCATGAAATACCAATGATATATGTATTAAATAAAAATAACAATCGTTTTTTAGATGACATATATTTGTATTCAAAAATTGATAATTCCTATATTTTAGATGAAAAACTATTTAGTAAAGAAAAAGTGGAACAAATTTTTATAAATACAGATATATCAAATGGTATTTATGTTATGATAAATGAAGGAATTGAACATAAGCTATATTTAGAAACAATTTTAGATGTATTGAATTTTTCTTCATATGAACATGTAGGGAAAATGAATGCTTGTGATATTTATAAAATGAAACCATAGTAAAAGCCCCTTTTTTGTTAAAAGGGGCTTTTTAGTTTAAATAGTATTAGTCTTTACTTTCTATTACAATTAAAATTCCTGTTTTTAAAGTAATGTTTGCATAATCATATAAAATTTCATTACTAATGCCTAAACTCTTTCCAATTCTTAAATCAAAATTAGTTAGAGGGTATTGAAAACCTGTTAATGTTAGACCTTTTACTAAAGAGGTAAGAGGAATAAGTGAAATATAATTTCCATAGGCTTTCTTTTTCAAAATGATATGTGATGAATTAATTAAATACATTCTATTATTAGTATCTAATATTTGACAAGGAACTTTAGCTTTTAGAGCATTTGTCAAAATATGAATATTAGAAAGTGTATGATCTATTCTTTTACCAAGTGCTCCTATAATAGTAATGGTAGATGATTTTAATTTAATAGCAAGGTTAAGTGCAATATCAGTATCTGTATAATCTTTTTTGGAATTATATTTATGGAGAATAACTTTGGAATAATTTTTATAAACTTTAATTAAATTAGGATTAATAGAATCTAAATCTCCTACAATATGATGTGGAATTATATTTAGTTTGTGCAAAGCTTCTAAACCTTTATCAACAGCAATTATTAAGTGAGGGTTATTTTTCATATAATAATCTTCTAAAAAATCAATATTAATTTCTCCTCCTGTTACAATTAAAGTATCCAAATTTTTTATAATTCCTTTCAAAAATTTCTTTCCAATTTAAAGCAAAAGTGTTATAATAATTAAAACATAATTGCAAGACTTTAGCAAGACTTTAAAGGAGTTAAAAATGAGTGTGTTAGATATAAATCATAAAATAACTGTATATGCCTTTGTAGGACCTTCTGGAACAGGGAAAAGTTATAGAGCAGGACTTGTTGCAAGTGAACATGGTATTAGTTATATTATAGATGATGGGCTTTTTATTAAAGATAGTGAAATTGTCGCAGGAAATTCAGCAAAAAAAGCACCAACTAAAATTGAAACAGTAAAACAAGCCTTATTTATTGAAAATAAAGAAAAAGAAGAAATTATTCAAGCAATTAAAAAACATAAACCAGATAAAATTTTAATTTTGGGAACATCAGATAATATGGTAAAAAAGATTGCAGAGAGTTTAGAATTACCAGAAATATCAAAGTTTATATATATTTCTGATATTGCGACAAAAGAAGAGATGGAAACTGCAAGACGAATTCGAATAACAGAAGGAAAACATGTTATTCCAGTTCCAACATTTGAATTAAAAAAAGATTTTTCAGGATATATTTTAGATCCCTTACAAATTTTTAAATCAAAAGGAAAAGGAGCAAAACCATATATTTCTGAAAAATCTATTATTAGACCAACATTTAGCTATTTAGGAAATTTTACAATATCAGATAGTGTATTTAGACAAATTATAGAATATATGGCACTAAAAACACCAGCAATTTATAAAATTGCGAAAACAAGGGTAGACAATACAGAAGAAGGACCATATATATATTTAGAAATTATTATTTATTATGGATATAACGTAATTGACCATATACAAGAATTTAAGCAAAAAGTAAAAAAAGAAATTGAACAATTAACAGCAATGAATGTTCAAAAAATTGATGTGGTTGTAAAAGGAATTCAAGTAATACAAAATAAGGAGGAATAAAAAATGTCATTTGTTGTAGCAATTGATGGACCTGCAGGGACTGGGAAAGGAACTATTGCAGCACTTATTGCAAAAGATTTTGGTTTTTTAAATGTGGATACAGGAGCAATGTTTCGCTCAGTTACTCTAGCTATGCTTAGGGAAAATATTAAATTAGAAGAAGAAACAAGAATTCAAAAATTGTTAGATGAAATCCAAATTGAATTAGAAGAAGAAAATGATAAACAGATTGTTTTATTAAATGGAGAAGATGTTACAAAAGAAATTAGAACAAAAGAAGTAAATGCATTTATTTCAGAAGTATCTGCATTACCAATGGTACGTAGAAAGTTACTTGATTTACAAAGGGAAATTGCAAAAGACAAAAATGTTGTTATGGAAGGAAGAGATATAGGTACAACAGTATTTCCAAATGCAAATGTAAAAATATATTTGGATGCTTCTTCAGAAGAAAGAGCAAGAAGAAGAGTAAGACAAAATGAAGAAAAAGGAATTACCATGTCTTATGAGGAAGTTTTAGAAAGTGTAAAAAGAAGAGATAAGTTAGACTCTACAAGAAAACTTGCTCCATTAAAAAAAGCAGATGATGCTATCTATATTGATGGAACTAATTTAACTATTGAAGAGACACAAGAAAAAATAAAAACAATTATTGAAGAAAAAATGTATTAAGTAATTATTTTTTATAGGTGTGATTAAAATGCATATACATCTTTTTATAAATAATACTAACAAATACAGAGAGGAATGAAAAAAAATGAAATTATTTTTAAAAAAAATAGCCAGAGTAATTGTAAGGGGAGCTATTTATATTTACTGTAAAATTGTTCATAGAGCAGAAATTGTAGGAAAAGAAAATATACATAAAAACGAAAACTTTATTTTTTGTGGAAACCATAGAAATTATTTAGACCCACCACTTATGGTAGCAACTGTTGGAAGACATGTTCGTTTTATGGCAAAAGAAGAACTAATCAAAAATCCATTTTTTGCTTTTTTAGGAATTGTATTTGATGGTATTTATGTAAAAAGAGATTCAAAAGATGTAACAGCTCTAAAAACCACATTAAAAGCTTTAAAAGAAGGAGAAAGCATTGCACTATTTCCAGAAGGAACACGAAATGGTATAGAAAAAGGAGAAAAAGTAAAAGCAGGAGCAGCATTTTTTGCTTTAAGGACAGGAACAAAAGTCATACCAGTAGGTATATCTGGAGGATTAAAAGCTTTTCAAAAAGTAAAAATTGTATATGGAGAACCATTAGATTTATCTAATTATAAAGAAATGTATAAAAACAAAGAAACAGAAAAGCAAGCATTAGAAGAAGCAAGTGAAATTATTATGAATTCTATTATAGAATTGACAAAATAATACAAAGTGTTATATAATATTAAAGTTAAAAATGAGAATTAAAGGTTGCCTAGTTAGTGCAACCTTTCAAAAATGAAAAGAGGAGTAATAAAATGAATAATGAAAAAATAAGAAATATAGCAATTATTGCACACGTAGACCATGGAAAAACTACATTAGTAGATGCATTACTTAAACAAAGTCATATATTTCGTGAAAATGAGCAAGTAGCAGAACGTGTTATGGATTCAAATGATATTGAAAAAGAAAGAGGAATTACAATTCTTTCAAAAAATACCTCTGTTATATATAAGGATATCAAGATAAATATCGTTGATACACCAGGACATGCAGATTTTGGTGGAGAAGTAGAAAGAGTACTAAAAACAGTAGATGGAGTACTATTATTAGTAGATGCATTTGAAGGACCAATGCCACAAACAAGAGAAGTTCTTAAAAAATCGCTTGCATTAAATCTAAAGCCAATTGTTGTTATTAATAAAATAGATCGTCCAGGAGCAAATCCCGAAAAAGTAGTAGATCAAGTATTAGAACTATTTATTGAATTAGATGCAAATGACGACCAATTAGATTTTCCAGTAGTATATGCATCAGCAAAACAAGGAATTGGTAAATTAAGTCTAACAGATGAAACAACAGATTTAAATTGCTTATTTGAGACTATTGTTAACAAAATAAATCCACCGATATGCGATATTGATGGAACTATGCAAATGTTAGTATCTAATATCGATTATGATGATTATGTTGGAAGAATTGCAGTTGGTAGAGTAGAAAGAGGGAATATAAAACTAGGAATGCCAGTTTCTATTTGTAAAAAAGATGAAAAAGTAACAAATGGAAGAATTGCAAAACTTTATACACATGTTGGATTAAAAAGGGTAGAAGTAGAAGAAGTAAAAGCAGGAGATATTGTTGCAATTTCTGGAATTGCTGATATAAATATTGGAGAAACTATATGTGATTATGAGCATCCAGAAAAAATTGATTTTGTTGATATTGATGAACCAACAGTATCAATGACATTTAGTGTTAATAATGGACCATTTGCAGGAAAAGAAGGTCAATTTATTACATCACGTCATATTCGTGACCGTTTATTTAAAGAATTAGAAAGAAATGTTAGTTTACGTGTCAAAGAAACTGATTCACCAGATAGTTTTGAAGTATCACGGACGTGGAGAATTACATTTATCTGTATTAATTGAAAACATGAGAAGAGAAGGTTTTGAATTATTGGTATCACGTCCAAAAGTAATTATAAAAGATATTAATGGTCAAAAATGTGAACCAATTGAACGTTTAACAGTAAATGTACCAGATGATGCAATTGGAACTGTTATTGAAAAATTAGGACAAAGAAAAGCTGAAATGATAAATATGGAACCAGCAGAAGATGGTCATACTAAAATTGAATTTAAAATTCCTGCAAGAGGTTTAATTGGATATAGAACAGAATTTTTAACAGATACTAAAGGTGTAGGAGTAATGAGCCATGTATTTGATTGTTATGAACCATATAAAGGAGATGTTTTATCAAGAGTAAGAGGAACAATAGTAGCATTTGAACCAGGAAAAGCAGTTACATATGGTTTGTATAATGCACAAGATAAGGGTGAATTATTTATTGGACCAGGAACAGAAGTATACGAAGGTATGATAGTTGGTCTAAACTCAAGAAATGATGACTTAGCAATAAATGTATGTAAAGAAAAGCATTTAACTAATACAAGAGCATCTGGTTCAGATGATGCACTACGTTTAGTACCACCAATTCAATTTTCTTTAGAAAAAGCAATTGAATTTATAGAAGATGATGAATTAGTTGAAGTAACACCATTAAGTATTCGATTAAGAAAGAAAATATTAAGCAGTAAAGAAAGAGAAATTGCAGCAAGGGCAAAAAGAAAATAGACTTTAATATAATATAATATAAATGAGCCGTGAATAAATAAGTACATATCACGGCTCTAACGGATTATAATGATAAATAGCAATATAACCTTCATGGAATTCAACACAAATAAAAGATTTACAAAAGTCGATTTCATTTGAAAAAATTTCATAATTATCTTGAATGATAAGATTAATAAAGTTTTTTATGTTTGTAAAATCTTGTTTAGAAATTTTATAGTGTTCAAATCTTCCATCAGATAAGTTTAAAATATCATTTAAAGTCCGTTTTTTCATAAATATCAGTCCTTTCTGATTTTTATGTAAACATAATATCATAAATTGATAAAATATTCAATAGGAGAAAGCAATAATAATGAATAAAATTGAGTTAGAAAAAATAAAACAAGAAGCATTAAATGAGCATATTCCAATTATTATGGATGATACATTAAATACAATTAAAAAGATTTTGAATAATCGAAAACTAAACAATATTTTGGAAATAGGAACAGCAGTTCGGTTATTCTGCTATTTGTTTCTCAAACTTTTTAAATGAAAATGGGAAAATTGATACCATTGAAAGAGAAGAAATAAGAGTAGAACAAGCCAAAAAGAATATAAAAAGGGCAGAAGTAGAGGATAAAATACAAATATATTTTGGTGATGCTGTAGAGATTTTACCAAATTTTCAAAAAAATTATGATATGATTTTTATTGATGCTGCTAAGGGAAAATATCCATTTTTCTTAACACATGCATTAAGATTACTTTCAAATGATGGTATTATTTTAGCAGATAATGTATTATATAAAGGATATGTAATGAGTGATTATAATAAACATAAACAACGAACAGCTGTAAGAAGTCTACGAGAATACTTAAAAGAGGTAAGCCAAAATCCTATTTTAGAAACTCAAATTTTAGAAGTAGGAGATGGACTTGCAGTAAGTAAGAAATATCAATTAAAGTAAAAGCACCCTACTAAAAATAGTTAGGGTGCTTAATTAGAATATTAGAAAAAATTGAATGGATTGAAAGATTTTACAAGACCACTTGTATCATAAATTTTTCCATTTGGAAGAAGTGAAAAACCTGGAATACATACTTTAGAATAATCTAAACAAATATCAGATTCTTTGTGCCTATCTTCGGCATAAATGATGTGTGAAGCACTACCTTCTTCAGCTGATATATCCATAGCACAAGTACGAATTTGAAACTCAACTGTTATACCATTTTTCATACGGATAACGATATGAAGGCTTTGATATCCGCCTTTTCCTTTCGGATATAAGATGTAATTTTTAACATTTTTTTCGAGTTCTTCTGATATTAAATTATCTGTTGGAATAATAATGCTAGGATGTTCTAAAGCATTGAATTTGCCATCTGGTTTGGCAATACCTTCTAATAAAATTCCTTTTTTTTCTATAACAAAGAAATTAATAACATCATCGAGAATTTGATAACATTGATTTACGGATTCTATAGTATCTACTGGCTGACTTGTTAAAATAATACGTATTCCTAATAAGTCACGGACTTTATCTAAAGATTCACCTCTAATTAAATGGTCACGAATTTTATCATTGTACCTAATAAAATCTTTTTGACGATATTTAATTGTAAAAGGAATAGGTTGCTTTTTTGCATTTTTTCGCATATAATCTTTAAATTCAATAAAGCCACGTTCTAATTCTCTTAGCCTTTGAGGATGTAGCATGTTATTGCGTTCTTCTAATTTTGTAGCATACATACTATTAGATATACAAGATGTTGCCCGAAGTTCATCAATATACCGCAAACTCATGTTATATACTGACTTTTTTTCTTCGTATATAGTTTTACAAATGTCTGGAAAATCATAAACCGTTATTGCTGACATAATATGTCTCCTTTTCTTTCTAATTTTATATATTTTACATAACTCTATTATATCATATATACACATAAAAAGCTAGAAAATTTGAAAAATGCTATTATGGGATTTCTATTACAAAAATAAATTATTAAATCTGATATATCTTGATTTAACTATTGTATATTATCTTCTAATTTATTCTCATATAAACTCATTGGATTAATATATTCATCTTTGAAACGAACACCAAAATGAAGATGAGTACCTGTTGTGGCACCATTTGTAGGATTTCCATTTTTATCTTTATAAGGATTATTAGGAACATTATAAACATTTTTAGGACCAACATTTCCAATATATTCTCCTTTTAATACTTCATCACCAACACAAACAAGAAAATTTGGAGATACATGGCAATATGTAAATTTAAAGTCATCATTAGATAAAGTAATAGTATATCCACCACCACCAAGAAAATTAGCAAAAGTAATTTCACCATTACAAATAGCATATAATTTTGTACCTTCTGGTGCGGGAATATCAATTCCTTTGTGGAAACTTGAAGCACCAATAGTAGGAGAGATTCTTTTTCCAAAAGGTGAAGAAATATGGTGATATCCAGTAATAGGCCAAATAAACTCATCTTGTAATATAGACAAAATAGGATTTTCATAAGGATATAAATTAGAATAAGATGTTAGAGTAGGAATGTATACGAAAATAAGACAAATGACAATCAAAAGAAAAATAAAAAAAGACTTAAAAAAACTACTATTCATAGTACCTCCATATAAATAGTAGCCCATATAATTTAACTATTTTTAAAAGCAAAAAATTTACTAATAAAAAAATTAAGAATAATTACAAGTATAGTAATACTGCATTTGCTAATTAAAAAGGGAATTGAAAAAATAGTATACAATAAAAAGAAACCGCCAATTTCAATTAACATAGTTACACTTCTTCCTAGAATAAATTTACAAAATTCAATAAAATAATCTTTTATAGTATTGGCATTTGAGTTAAAAACCCATTTTCTATTTGTAAAATATGCAAAAATAATTGAAAAAATTATCCCAATTGTACTTGCAAGATTTCCTTCCATATGCAAAAAATGTTCAAAAAGCATAGAAACAACAATGTTGACAAGAGTTGTTAATACACCAAAAATAAGATAAAAAATGACTTCTTTTGTTAATAATTTTTTTATTAGATTTATTAATGATTCCATAATATATTACCTCAATTCATACAAAAAGTATTATAAATTAAGAAAATTAGAAAGTCAAGAAAAAATAAGATTTAACAAATAAATATAAATTATACTAAAAATTGATAAAATTCACATATATAGTAGGTAATTCATAAAATATATAAATAGGGGTGAAATAAATGGCAAAAATTATTGTATATAATAATGATACAGATCGTATGGAAATATATTATCGTGACTTATCTGAGAGTATGCCATACAATACAGGAAGGACTCTTACAGTAAGAGAATTTAGAGGAGCAAGTAGAAGTAATACATTGTGGACTACTAAAAAAACAATGACGTCGTGGAATTCACAAAGAAGATTATATGGAGCACCAATTCCAGTAGGATATGCATTTAGAAGATCATGGGAGGGAGGACATTCAGGTCAATCACAACATTATGCAGGAACAGCTTTTGATGTAGGACAAAGATGGACTAATGCCGAAAGAGCAAAACTACGAACTAGTGCTCAAAACTCTGGATTGTGGAGTTATATAGAACCAGTTAGTATTTCTCCTACATGGGTGCATTTTGATAGAAGACAAAGTCCACCTGCTTGTTCTAGTGGAGGCTATCCTTTAATTAAAAGAGGGAGCTTAAGTGTATATGTGTTAATAGCACAAGATGATTTGAATACACTAGGCTATTCTACCTATGGATTAGATGGTATATATGGAAATAATACCTATAATGCAGTAAGAAGATATCAAGCAAGTAGGGGATTAGCAGTAGATGGAATAATAGGATGTAATACATGGCGTTCATTACAAGAAAATGTTGTTGGAACAGGAAGAACATCTACAACTCTTGATTAGTAAAAAAATAAAGTGATAAAAAATATCACTTTATTTTTTTGTAATATTCATATATCTTATTAATGCAAGTATTGTTTCTTGGTCACGTCTATCTAATTCATAAAAACCAATTAAATCTGGGTCAATTTTAAATTCTTCATCTAAATTTAAATATTCTTGTAAAATATATGTTGGAGTAATATGATATATATTACATAACTTTACCAAAGTATCAATACTTCCCTTTGTTTTATTTCTTTCAATATCTGAAATATAACGAGAGGCAAGATCTAGCATTTCTGCTACATTCTCTTGGGTATAACCAAGTGATTTTCTTGTTTTTCTTAAAATATTTCCAATTTGAATATTAGACTTCTTTTTTTCATTATTATTAGTACTCATATTAAACCACCTTTATAATAAAATAACAAAATCATTTTTATAAATGAAGGAGCATATTTGATAGTTATTGTGGATTTTACTTAGAATTTTATACTTAAAAAATAAATTGAAATACCTTGAATTACCAAATATTACCTTTAGCGTTATACTAATTTATGTGGTTATTCAACGGTTTTATCTATTATGTTTTAAAACATTAGAATTTGATTTAAGAATAAAAATGTATTCTTATAATATTTGGCAAATTTTATATAAAGATTTTAATGTATTAATACTAATTTATATATAAGTATCTAAAAATAATAAAAAACTTAAAAAAAATTGTAAAAATATTTGACATTTTATTTATTATAATAGATAATAAATATGCTAATACAAAAAGATAAACTTTGAAATAGACTAAGGAGGAAATATACAATGTATATGTTTAATAGAATTACTGTCAATCCTCAATTACCTAAGAGGATTAATCGTTTAACTGAAATTTCTAATAATTTATGGTGGTCATGGAATAGTGAATATTTAAGACTATTTAAAGATATTGATATTGACTTATGGGAAAGTATCGGAAAAAATCCAGTTAAATTCTTAAAACAAGTATCACAAGAGAAATTAGAAAAAGCAACCCAAAATCCAGATTTATTAAAAAACTATGATAAAGTAGTAAATGATTTCGATGGATATATGAATAGTAAAAATACTTGGTTTTCAAAAAAGTATCCAAACAATAGAAATGATTTAATTGCATATTTTTCTGCAGAATATGGGTTAGATGAAATATTACCTATTTATTCAGGAGGTCTTGGAATTCTTTCTGGAGATCATCTAAAGTCTGCAAGTGATTTAGGATTACCTTTTGTTGCAGTAGGTTTATTATATAAAAATGGATATTTTAATCAAAAAATTAATAGTTATGGTAATCAAGAAAATATATACCATAATATAGATTTATATAATCTTCCAATAATACCAGTAAAAACTGAAAATGGTAGTGATTTAATTATTGATGTGAAATTTCCAAAAAGAAAAGTATATCTAAAGGTATGGAAAATTAATGTTGGTAGGGTAAAATTATATTTATTAGATTCAGATATAGAACAAAATACTAATCAAGAAGATAGAGAAATTACCTTAAGATTATATGGCGGAGATCAAGAAATGAGAATTCGTCAAGAAATTGTATTAGGAATGGCAGGAGCTCATCTTGTAAAAATTTTAGGTTTACAACCTACAGTATATCATATGAATGAAGGACATTCTTCTTTCTTATTATTAGAAATAATTAAAGATATTATGGAAGAAAAAGAAGTATCTTTTGACATTGCAAGAGAAATAGCATCATCTAAAACAGTATTTACAACACATACACCAGTTCCAGCGGGAAATGACATTTTTCCATTGGATTTAGTAGAAAAATATTTTAAAGATTTTTGGACAAAATTAGGATTAGATAAAGAAGCATTTCTAAAACTAGGAATGAAACCATGTGATTATTTAGAACAAGGATTTAATATGGGAATTTTAGCACTAAAAATAGCAGGTAAAAAGAATGGTGTTAGTAAATTACATGGAGAAGTTTCAAGAGAATTGTTTGGTGATGTATGGCCAAATATTTCTGCAGATGAATCACCAATTACACATATTACAAATGGTATTCATACATGTTCATGGCTTGCACCAAATCTAAAAGAATTATATAATAAATATTTAACACCATTTTGGCAAGATTCTATATATGATGATGAAACATGGAAACAAATTTCAAATATTCCAAATGAAGAATTATGGAAAGCACATGTAGAACGTAAAACAAAATTATTAAAATTAGTAAAAGATAATGTTACAAATCGTATGAAAAATGCAGGATGTGGATATGATGAAATAAAAGAAATTGTTTCAAAACTAAATCCTAATGCATTAACAATTGGATTTGCTAGAAGATTTGCAACATATAAAAGGGCAACATTAATATTTAGAGATTTAGAAAGAATAACACAAATATTAAACGACTCTGAGCGACCAGTACAAATTATTTTTGCAGGAAAAGCACATCCTGCTGATAAAGAAGGACAAGACTTAATTAAATATATTCATGAAATTTCATTAAAACCACAATTTAGAGGAAAAATATTTATACTAGAAAATTATAATATTCAAATTGCAAGATATTTAGTAAGTGGAGTTGATGTATGGCTTAATAATCCAAGAAGGCCAATGGAGGCATCAGGAACTAGTGGACAAAAGGCATCTGTAAATGGTGTTGTAAACTTTAGCATTTCTGATGGTTGGTGGGCAGAAGGATATAATATGAAAAATGGTTGGTTAATTGGAACAAATGATCAATATATATCTTATGAAACACAAGATAATGCTGATAGTGAAAGTATTTATCAGACTTTAGAAAACAAAATCATTCCAATATATTATGAAAAAGATAAAAATGGTATATCTTCTAAATGGATGGAATATATGAAAAATTCAATTGTATCAACAGGAGGAAAATATAGTACATCTAGAATGGTAGTAGACTATGTAGATAAACTATATATGCCACTTATGAATTTAACTAATGAATATTTTACAGATTTAGAAAAAGTAACATCTTATAACACTTGGAAAAATGAATTGTTAAATAATTGGAAAGATATAAAAATATATCAAAAAAGTAATTTAGAAGATATTACTTTAGATGCAGGAAACAATATTGAGGTAACATGTGCTATTGAACTTCCAAATATAGAACGTGAAAGTATACAAGTAGAAGCATATTATGGGAAAATATTAGATAATGGTGTAGTAAAAAGTATGCAGATTATTCCAATGAAATTTAAGGAAGAAGCAGAGGGAAAGAAAAATACATATATTTACAAAGCTAAAATTGAATTAACTACTGGTGGAAACTATGGATATACTTTCCGAGTTATGCCAAAACATAAAATGTTGTTAGATAGTGCTAATTTAGATTTAGTAAAATGGATTACAAATGAATAATGCATTTTATAATAAGAGGAATCAAATTTGATTATTGATTCCTCTTTAGTTTTATTTTATAGTAAATAGGATAAGATGGAACGATTTTAAGTAAAAAAGAGTATTATATGAAAGAATTATAACAAATCATATTAATACTTTGGAACAATTTGCTCAAGATTTTGACAATAAACCATAAAAACAATTAAAAAACAACAAAAATGTAAACTTTTTTACTTAAATACTATTGAATAAATGATTTTATTTGTGTTATAATACCTAAGTGTTGAAAAATATTTAGAAAGAGGGAATTAAATTGAAGAAAGATTTAAAAAAGACTAAAATTGTCGGAACAATTGGACCTGCTAGTGAAAATATGTTAGAAAATTTATTTGCAGCAGGACTAAATGTAACAAGAATTAACTATTCACATGGAAGTTGGGATGAACAATCTGAAAAAACAGAAGAAATTATTCGTTTAAGAAAAGAATTAGATATTCCTATAGCAATGATATTAGATATGCAAGGACCTGAAATAAGAACAGGTATGCTTGTGACTGGAAAAAATGAAAAAATTAAATTAGAAGATGGACAAAAATTCACATTAGTAAATGAAGATATTATTGGAGATAAAGATAGAGTATCTGTAAGTTATAAAAATTTATATCAAGATTTAAAACCAGGTGCAAAAGTATTAATTGATGATGGAGCAATTGAATTAGTAGTTGATGAAATAGTAAATAAAGATATTGTTTGTACTGTTGTTCATGGAAATGGATTAGGAAGTAGAAAAACAATGAATTTACCAGGAACTGCTATTCGTCTTCCAGCCTTAAAAGATAAAGATATTGCAGATTTAAAAACTGCTTGTGAACATGATTATGATTATGTTGCAGTATCATTTGCAAGAAATGAAGATGATATTAGGCAAGTAAGAGAAGTATTAGATGCAAATGGTGGAAAAGATGTTAAAATCATTACAAAAGTAGAAAATGTTGAAGGCTTAAGTAATATGGAACTAATAGTAGAAAAAGCTGATGCACAAATGATTGCACGTGGAGATATGGCAACAGAAACAGATTTTACAGAGCCACCAATTATGCAAAAGAAATTCATTAAATTATCAAATCATGCTAATAAACCTGCAATTACAGCAACACAGATGTTAGAATCAATGATGAGCAATCCTTTACCTACAAGAGCAGAAGCAAGTGATGTAGCAAATGCGATTTATGATAGAACAAGTGCAGTTATGCTTTCAGGAGAATGTGCAATGGGTAAATTTCCATTAGAATGTGTTCAAACAATGTCTAAAATTGCACATAGAGTAGAACCAGAAATTGACTATTGGAAAAAATTTGATGAGAATAAAAACATAGATTTAAGCGATTTAGAATCAAATATTGTATATTCAACATGTGTTATGGCTAAAAATACAAAAGCAGATGCAATTGTGTGCTATACTCATTCAGGAGATACAGCTAGAAAATTTGCAGGTATGGGAGCAGGATGTCCAATTTTAGCAGTTACAGATAATAGAAGAACATTTAATCAATTAGCATTAGCATGGAATGTTCAACCTATACTTGTAGATGCTAGTTCAACAATTGATGAGACTGTTGAAAAAGGTATTGAGAAACTAAAATCAAAAGGTATTTTAGAAAGTGGAGATTTAATTGTACTTGCAGGAGGAAATAAATTATTAAATAATGCAACAGAAAGTAAAATTGTAAGCGGAGTTGCTAGAATTTAAATATAATAATAAACAAAAAGAGAGCATAAATATAAAATGCTCTCTTTTTGTTGTAAATTTTATTGTTTCTTATTTTAAATAATTAGAATAACTAGAGTAAAAAGTGAATATACATGAAAAGAGTTTTTTTAACAAAGGAGAAAAGTAATGATTAATGTAACAGTAGTAAATTTAAAAACAATTATAAAATATTTTATTATGTTATTAATACTAATTTTATGTATTTTCGGAATAAAGCAAATTTTTGAAAAATCTAAACAAATAGGAAAGGAATTTAATAATAGAGTTCCTAATATTAGTTTTATTTCTTGTATAAAATCTACATTACCGAATTTAGAGAAAAATAAAGTGATAGAAGAGAAAAATGTAGCTCATAGTAATACAACATCAAGAAGTTTAGGATTACGTAAAATATTAAAAGTAGAATTACAAATGTTAGATACAGTAAGAGAAGATGGGGAAGAAAATATTGAACAAACACAAACTAAAGAACAAATTGAAATGGCAAAAACAGATGTAGATACAAAAGAAATTAGCGATAATAACATTACGCCAAAATATAATGAAGTATATGGAACAGTAAAAATAAAAAATGAATCAAATAAAGAGATTACACAAGAAATATTAACACCGAATATATCATTAGAAAATAAAAAAGATGTAATTATTTTTCATACACACACTTGTGAAAGTTATACTACAAGTGAAAAGTTTAATTATGAAATGACAGGTTCATACAGAACAACGGATTTAAACTTTTCAGTTGCAAGAGTAGGAACAGAATTGGAAAAACAATTAAAAGAATATGGATTTTTAGTTACACATGATACAACATATCATGATTATCCAGAATATAGTGGATCATATGGAAAATCACTTGAAACTGTAAAAAACATACTTAATTCTAAGCCAGATACACAAATGGTAATAGATTTACATAGAGATGCAGTAGGAAGTAAACCAGAATATGCACCAAGTGTTCAAATAGGTGATGAAACAGCTGCACAAATGATGTTTGTTATAGGAACAGATGGAGGGGGATTACAGCATTTAAATTGGCAACAAAATTTAAAGTTTGCTGTAAAAGTACAGCAAAAAGCAGATGAATTATACCCAGGACTATTTAGACCAATTATTGTACGTAATTCAAGATATAATCAACATTTAACAAAAGCTTCAACGATTATAGAAGTAGGAGCTACTGGAAATACAATGGAACAATGCTTAGTAAGTATGAAATACTTAGCTAGAATATTAAATGAAGTAAACAAATAGAAATATTTTAGTGCTAAAATTATATATTAGAAAAAGTTAAACATGTATATTAAAAAGCAAATACGGATTGAAAAACAAATTTCAATCCGTATTTTTAATAACACATTCTACATATGATTAGTATTTGACACTACTATATAATTTATTACCATCCTTTGTAATAAATTCAAATGTATAAATGCCGTTAAAATCTGCACGTGAACTGCCATTGTCCATAACAAAGTGAAAATATGATGTATGATTTTCACATTCACTTACTACTTCAAAATTATTATTGACGTAGTTAATTTTATCAATTTCGAGTCCGTATGCAACAAAATCTAAATTTCTTTTATATTCTCCTTGGTCATATTGTAAATCTGTCGGGTTTGCAACAGATTGATTATTATCAGTATATAATTGTAAATTAAATACTGTACCATAATAGAATAAAACAATATGTGAAGAATTAATAGAAATATCTTGTGAGGCATTCTGATCAGAAGCTATTTCGGAATCTGTAGATAAATTTTGCTTACTAGCTGCTTCCGAAGTAGACGAGGCTTTCAATTCTTCTATAGAAGATTTTAGCTTTTGAATTTCTGTTTTTGCCTCAGCAAGTTCAGATTTGACTTCAGCAAGTTCATTATTTTCTTGCTGAGTATCTTCGACTGTTGCTGTTGTTATATTACTCCGGATATTGGAATTGTTCTGGTCATTAGAGCCGCATCCCATAAGAAGCATAGATATTGCCATTAGTGCCAATAATGTTTTAACAAAATTTTTCATATGAAATTCTCCTTTACTGTGTTATGTACAAAGACCACATAGTAGTCTTTGTTATGTTAGAAAGTAATATATACATATATTATACTATAATTTCCATAAAATTGCAAATATACAAATATGTAACCCTAAATTTTATATTACTTTATAGATTTATAAAGTATAATTTGAATACTTACAATTAAATATAAAATAAAAATCATATATTGACTGAGACTATATAATATGGTAAGATACAAATATCTAATATAATTTAAAATTACCTAAATATTATAAAATATGCCGATGTGGCGGAATTGGTAGACGCACTGGATTCAAAATCCAGCGGGAAACCATGTGGGTTCGAGTCCCACCATCGGTACCAAGACTCAAATATTATTTGAAGATGAAGAATTATGTTCTTCGTTTTCTTTTTTTATTGGGAGAATAGAATGAAAGTGTTTAGAAAACGATATGGAATACATAATAAGAAGTAAGACTGAAAAATATGTAAGAGAAAATAGTAAAACAAACATGAAAATTTTAGAAGAAATTATTAATTCAAACAATATGAATAAAGAGTATAAAAATATTGATTGTTTACAGAAAATATTATATAATAAGAAAATAGGTGTGGAGTGCACTTTTTATATAGATAGTAGCTATATTATAGCTACAAAAGATAGAAGAATGATTTAGTACATTGATAATTTCAAAAATAGGAGGAAAGTAAAATGAAAAAAGGTATATTTCGGATAAGTATGATTCTTGTATTATTGATGTGTTGTAGTATTTTTGTTTATAAAGTTATTTCTGACAAAGATACTCATAATGTGAGAAAGTATGCCAATATTAATAGTATACTTGGACAAATCAATAAAGAAACACAAGCTAAAGAAGACCATGAGTTCCAAAAGAAAAAAAATAATAAGACAAAGTATACAGCCAATAAAGAAAAAGAAACTGCTGAAATTGCAGAGGGTAAGGATACTTCTTTAATTAAGGAAGAAACTATAATAACAAAAGATATAATAGATGACAGTAAATCTATGGATAATTTAAAATGGATATGGGGGAAAGAAGTTTCAGATTATAGTACATACAAGACTTATGGAAATAATATAAGTGATGATATAAACAATTGGGAATCTGTTGTAGGAAGACCAGAAGAAAAGCATATTTGGGGAGAATGGACTTTTAAAGATAAAGAAGATGATGAAAGAAAATGTCTTTATTGTGGTATTAAAGAAACACAACCTCATAGATTTGTATGTAGTGAAACTATAATTCAAGATAATGAAGATAAACATATTATCCATGAGACATATATGTGTATCATCTGTAAGGTAGCTACTTATGATATTGATTCCAGTCAAGAACATAAATATGGTAGTTGGCAATATATTGGTAAAAATACAGATGCTAAATATTGTAATGATTGTAGTCACATAAAAACTCGTAATCATCAGCATGATAATTCAGATGAGGAGATAAAATATGAATACAAGTCATCTAACAAAGATGGTACACATATGTTAGAAGCAAGTTATACTTGTAAATCATGTAATAACA
>CANAQC010000003.1 GCA_947363765.1 uncultured Clostridium sp.
AATATACAATAGAAGAATTTGAACAAGGAATTAAACAAATTAGAAAAAGTTTTCCAAATGTAATACTAACAACAGATGTTATAGTTGGCTTTCCACAAGAAACAGAGGAAGAATTTAAAAAAACATATGAATTTTTAAAAAGGATTAATTTTTATAAAATGCACATATTTAAATACTCTCGGAAGAAAAGGAACTAAGGCTAATATCATGCCAAATCAAATAGATTCAAAAGTAAAAGAACAAAGAAGTAATAAATTAATAGAACTTTCTAATAAAAATCAAAAAAAACAAAATGAAGAATATATAGGAAAAGAAATAGAAGTGTTGTTTGAAGAAAAAGACAATCAATACATAAAAGGTCATACCAGTAATTATATAATGGTATATGCAAATTCAAGTCATAGTGCAATAGAAAATACAATAAGAAAAGTAAAAATAACTAACATTATTGGAGAAAATTTATTTGGAGAGATTATATATTAATTATTAAAAAATTATAGTTATAGTTTTGTAACAATCTTGTAACCAATATTTAAAATAAAATCTATTGATTTACATTTATTTATATAGTATAAATAAATGTAATAGAGTAACAACATGCAAAAGAGAAAAGGAGGAAATAAAGACATGAGTGAAAAAATAATGGGTGGAGTAAAAACTGAATTTGTATCAGAATCAACATTACCAGCAAAAATAGGATTTTGGCCAAAAGTAAAAGCTTTTCTATTTCAAGAAATAAAAGTTGAATTAACACCAGCACAACAAAAATTTCAAGATGATTTAAATGATTTTTTACATATAGAATTAACATGGAAAGATTTTCATGATTTTCTATTTCAAGAAATCCATTTTGGAAAAAAGAAAGATAAATAAGACAAAAATAGAACTTAAATTTTTAAAAGATGTAGATTTTAAAAATTTAAGTTCTATTTTTTAACTAAGATATCTTGACAGTTTTAATGAATACATATAAAATAAAAGAGTAGGTTTAATATATTATAAAATGATGAAAATTATATTTATATTAGAACATTGAAAATTAAATAGAAAGAGGTGTGTGATTATGGAAATCATAATCGTAATCGCCACAGTTCTAATCTCAGCTATTATTTTTATTCCTATTGGTGTAGCAATTAGAAAAAAAATAGCTGAATCTAAAATCCAAGGTGCAGAAAATGAAGCCAAAAAGATATTAGAACTTGCCAATAAAGAAGCTGAAAATAAGAAAAAAGAAGAAATATTTAAAGCAAAAGAACAAATTATAAAAGAAAGACAAGAATTAGAGCAAGAGATTAGAGAAAGAAGAGGCGAAATACAAAAGCAAGAGACTAGAATAATACAAAAAGAAGAGAATCTAGACAAAAAAGAAGAAACTTTAGAAGGAAAACTAAAAGATTTAGATAAAAAATATCAAGAATTAGAAGAACAAGAACAAGAACTACAAAATAAAATGGAAGAAGAAATGCAAAAACTTCAAAAAATATCTGGACTATCACAAGAAGAAGCAAAAAAAATCTTGTTAACAGAAACAGAAAAGCTAATTAAACAAGAAAAAGCTGCTATTATTCGTGAAGAAGAGCAAAAAGCAAAAGAAGAGTCTAATAAAAAAGCAAAAGAACTTTTAACATATGCTGTTCAAAAATGTGCGGCAGATCATACATCAGAAACAACAGTATCAATTGTTAATCTTCCAAATGATGAAATGAAAGGAAGAATTATAGGTAGAGAAGGAAGAAACATAAAAACTTTAGAGAACCTAACTGGAATAGATTTAATTATTGATGATACTCCAGAAGCAGTAATTCTTTCAGGATTTGATCCATTAAGAAGAGAAGTAGCTAAAATTGCATTAGAAAAATTAATTGAAGATGGTAGAATCCACCCAGCCAAAATAGAGGAAATGGTAGAAAAAGCTAAAGAAGAAGTTAGTCTAACTATTAAGTCTGAAGGTGAAAGAGCAACAATTGAAGCAGGAGTAATGGGATTAAATCCAGATATTATTCAACTATTAGGAAAATTAAAATTTAGAACAAGTTATGGACAAAATGTACTAAATCATTCAATTGAAGTATCAAATCTTGCAAGAATTATGGCAGATGAATTAGGGCTAGATACAAAACGTGCAAGACGAGCAGGATTATTACATGATATTGGAAAAGCACTTGACCATGATATGGAAGGAACACATGTAGAAATTGGTGTAGATATTTTGAAAAAATATAAAGAAAATCCATTAGTTATAAATGCAGTAGAAGCTCACCATGGTGATGTAGAACCTTTAAGCTTAGAAGCTGTTTTAGTACAAGCAGCAGATGCAATTAGTGCATCACGTCCAGGAGCTAGAAGAGAAACTTTAGAAGCATATATAAAACGTTTAGAACAATTAGAAGAAATTGCAGATTCTTTTGAAGGTGTTGATAAATCATTTGCAATACAAGCAGGTCGTGAGGTAAGAATTATAGTAAAACCAGAAAAAATATCAGATGCTGATATGACATTACTTGCAAGAGATGTGGCAAAAAAGGTAGAAGCTGAAATGGATTATCCAGGACAAATAAAAGTAAATGTTATTCGTGAATCAAGAGCAATTGAATATGCCAAATAAAACAAAAAACGAAAGCAAGGAAAAAACTTTGCTTTCGTTTTTGTTTTTGTAACTTAAAAACTCTTAATAATTATTAAGAAGATATTATTCCAAGACAATCTCTAAAATCAAAAAGAGAAGCATAAACAAATCCATCTTCTTCTTTTTGTTTTACGAAATGTTGAAAATGTAAATCTTCTAAGGAAAATTTGGCAATATCCAATTTTGGAAGATGTATCATTAAATCACAACCTTCATTATAATGAATAATACAGTTATTATAATATGAAGATAAGTCACTTTTTAAAAATTTCCGTAATTCTTTATAATTACCATATGGTGGTAATAAACGATAATAAATAAAGAGTTTTATTTCTTTGTCAGATAAATTCATAAGTAAATCCTCCTAGTATGATTTTGACAATATAATTACTGTTACATTAAAATTATTATAACATATCAGTAGACATAAATCAAATTAATATAAAAAATGTATTTCAATTTAGAAAAATATAGTGTATAATGAAAAAAGATAAAAATAGGAAGGAAGATGAATTTTGAAAATTTTAACTGTAGGTGATATTATAGGCGAAAATGGATTAAAAAAGGCACAAGAAGTAGTGAGTAATTTAAAAAAAGAACAAAATATAGATTTTATTATTGCAAATGGAGAAAATGTAGCAGGAGGAATGGGGATTACTTATAAATTATACAAACAGATAATAGATATGGGTGTAGATGTTGTAACTTTAGGAAATCATACGTGGGCAAAAAAAGACATATTTTCATTTATAGATAATGAAGATAGACTAATTAGACCAGCAAACTATCCAAAAGGAGTACCAGGTAAGGGCTACACTATTGTAGAAAAAAACAATAAGAAAATAGGAGTTATTAATATAATGGGGAGAGCAGAAATGAATGTTTTAACAGAAAACCCATTTGTATTAATAAATAAAATTATTGGAGAAATAAAAAATAAAGCAGATATTATTATTGTTGATTTTCATGCAGAAGCAAGTGCAGAAAAAATTGCTATGGGATATTTTTTAGATGGGAAAGTAAATATTCTATTTGGAACTCATACTCATTTACAAACAGCAGATGAACAAATTCTTGAAAAAGGGACAGGATATATTAGTGATATTGGAATGACAGGTCCTAAAAAGTCAGTAATAGGAATGGATGTAGAAGCATCAATTAAAAGATTTGAAACTACTCTACCTGAAAGATATAAGTTAGCAGATGGAGAATGTGTATTTAATGGATGCATTTTTGAATTAAATGAAGACACATGTCGAATTACTAACATAAAAAGGATAAAAATGTAGAAAAATAGCGAAAAAGTGCGATGGAATTTTCCAATTTTTTCAATAAAACACTAGACAATAAAACTAAAATATAATATAAATATATTTGTTAAAAAAATGAAACAAAAATTAAATTTTAGGAGGCAGAAAAAATGGAAGTTTTAAAAATTTCATCAAAATCAAACCCAAATTCAGTAGCAGGAGCAATTGCTGGATTGGTGAAAGAAAATGAAAGAGCAGAAATGCAAGCAATTGGAGCAGGAGCACTAAACCAAGCAATTAAAGCAGTAGCAATTGCAAGAGGATTTGTAGCACCAACAGGAGTAGACCTTGTTTGTGTACCAGCATTTGCAGAGGTTCAAGTAGAAGGTGAAGATCGTACTGGTATAAAAATCGTAGTGGAATCAAGAACTTAAAAAATAGGGGTATATATATAAGGGGGGCATTTAAAAAATGTTCCTTTTTTATATATTAAGAAAGTCATGCGATTTGTTATTGTATAGGAAAAATGAATTTTTTTGTATAGAAATATTTTCTTGCAAAATATATTAATTTAAGTTATGATAAAAAATATAAAGGAGGAGAACAAAGTGAGATCCAATATAACAAAATATATATTTATTCTAATAGTTATAATTCTTCTAATCACAGCAGCATTTTTAATATATGGTAATAGACCAAAAGAAAATGTTGGTTTTATACAAAAAGAGGAAGAACAAATTGAAATGATTACCAATCTACGAATTCCAATTGTTGAATTTGATACGATTAATCCTATTATAAGTAAAAATCAAAATATACAAGATATATCAAGACTTATTTATGAACCACTACTAAATATTACACCAGATGGTAAAATAAACTTATGTCTTGCAAAAGAATGGACAAAACAAAATGGTACAAGTTATGTTATTAAACTAAAAGATAATATTAAATGGCAAGATGGAAAATTATTAACCTCAAAAGATGTTCAATTCACAATGGATAGAATAAAAGATGCTAATACAAATTCAATTTATGCCTATCAAGTACAAGAAGTAATAGGAATAGAAATAATAGATGATACTACAATAAAAATTAACTTAGCAAATGAAGTACCTTTTTTTGAATATAATTTAACATTTCCAATTATGCCATATCATTATTTTGAGAATAAGGATTTTTTGGAAAATGCTAAAGACGAATATCCTATAGGAATAGGAAGATTTGAAATCATAAAAGAGGGTGAAAAAGTTTTTTTAAAACAAAATAAAAATTGGTGGAATATAGAAAATGACCCTACTAAATTAACTGAAATTGAAATAATTAAGTTTGCTAATATGGGAGAAGTATATAATGCGTTTAAAATAGGAAATATTGATTTATTAACAACAAGAACTTTAAATGTAGAAGACTATATTGGAACAATTGGGTATCAGAAAAAAGAATATTCAGGTGGAGAAATAGATTATATTGCATTTAATTGCGAAAATAAGGTATTAGCAAATATAGAAGTAAGAAAAGCAATTATGCATTTAATAGATAAAAATAATATTGTTTCTGGAATATATAAAGAAAAATATCAAACAATAAATTTTCCAGTTATTGGTAATGATACGAGCTATTTATATGAAAAAGATAGAATAAAATACGAATATAATCAAGAACAAGCAAGGCAAATTTTAGAAAGTGCTGAATGGAATCTACAAAAAAAGACATGGCAAAAGATTAAAGACTATAGAACCCAAAGACTTAGATTCGATATGATTGTAAATATAGAAAATGAAAAAAGAGTACAAGTAGCAGAAAACATAAAAAATACACTAGAAGATTTTGGAATAAATATTAATTTAAGAAAAGTAAATAACAATCAATATTTAAATTATCTAAAAAATAAAAACTATGATATTATCATAACAGGAGTATATAGTGGATTTAGTCCAGATATATCTTATTATTTTGGAGAAAATAATATAGCTAATTTTTATAATGAAGAAATTAATCAAATAATAGATGAGGTAAAAAATATACAAGAGGAACGTGTATTAAAAGAAAAGTATGAAAGAATAATACAAATTTATGAAGAAAATATTCCATATGTATTTTTATATCAAAATAAAAATACACTTATATACCGTCCAAATCTAGTAGGAGATATTAATCCAAATAGATATAATGTATATGAAGGAATTGGTTCATGGTATAGGCAATAAGCTGTAATTTAAACAATAAAAAATAACTCAAAAAATTTTATTAAAAAGTATTGACAAATTTTAAATATAATGAAATAATACATTCACAAACAAACGTTTTATAAAAATGGGAGGAAATAAAAATGGAAAATTTAGAAAAAAGAAAAGCATTAGAAGTAGCAATGGGACAAATTGAAAAGCAATTTGGAAAAGGCTCTGTTATGAAACTTGGAGAATTTCAAGCAATGAATATAGAAGCAATACCAACAGGTGCACTAGGATTAGATATAGCACTTGGAATTGGAGGAGTACCACGTGGAAGAATAATAGAAATATATGGTCCAGAATCATCTGGTAAAACTACACTTGCATTACATGTTGTTGCAGAAGCACAAAAAATGGGTGGAGAAGCAGCATTTATAGATGCAGAGCATGCATTAGATCCAGTATATGCAAGACATTTAGGAGTAGATATAGATAATTTAATAGTATCCCAACCAGATACAGGAGAACAAGCATTAGAAATTACAGAAAGCTTAATTAGAAGTGGAGCACTAGATGTTATAGTAGTTGATTCAGTTGCAGCATTAGTACCAAAAGCAGAAATTGATGGGGATATGGGAGATTCTCATATGGGATTACAAGCAAGACTTATGTCTCAAGCATTACGAAAACTAGCAGGAGCTATTAATAAATCAAAAACAGTATTAGTATTTATTAACCAATTAAGAGAAAAAATTGGTGTTATGTTTGGAAATCCAGAAACAACAACAGGAGGAAGAGCATTAAAATTCTATGCATCTGTTCGTATGGATATTAGAAAAACAGAAAACATCAAACAAGATGGAGAAGTAGTAGGAAGTAGAGCAAGAGTAAAAATTGTAAAAAATAAAGTAGCACCACCATTTAGAGAAGCAGAATTTGATATTGTATATGGAAAAGGTATATCTAAAGAAGGAAACATTTTAGATATGGGTGTTAATTTAGATATTATAGAAAAAAGTGGCTCATGGTTTAGCTATAATGGTAATAGAATTGGACAAGGAAGAGAAAATGTAAAGCAATATTTATTAGATAATCCAGAAATTATGAAAGAAATAGATCAAAAAATAAGAGACAATTTTCAAAAAGCATTTGAAAAAAGTTTAGGAGAAGAAGATCTTTCAATAAAAGAGGAAGAATAATAAAGGGAAAAATATAACATGTATTCAATAGAAGAATTTGATAAAGAAAAAACTAAAGTTATGAATTATATAATGTATAAAAAAAGAACAGAAAAAGAAGTTAAAAATAAATTTCAAAATACTTGTGCACATGACCTTTTGTGTGATATTATAGATTATGTAAAAGAAGCTGGTTATTTAGATGATAAAGATTATATAAAAAAAGCAATTAACGAATTTATGGCATTAAAAAATTTATCACAAAAAGAAATTAAATATAAACTGTATGCTAAGGGAATAAAAAAAGAATTATTAGAAGATTATTTCTATGAACATAAAGAAGAATTAAAAGAATATGAAAAAAAATCAGCCCAAAATATTAGTATAAAAAAACAAACAATACTACAAAAAGAAGAAATAGCAAATTATCTTGTTAAAAAAGGTTATAAAGAAGAAATCATAAAGGAAGTATTATAATGCAAAACTTATTAACAGTTAAAACAAATCAATATGCAATAAAATTAGATAATTTTGAAGGACCACTTGATTTATTATGTCATTTAATAGATAAAAACAAAATGGATATATATGATATAAAAATTAGTGAAATTACAGACCAATATATGTCATATATTGGACAAGCAGAAGAAATGAATTTAGAAATTACTAGTGAATTTCTAATAATGGCATCTACACTATTATACATTAAATCTAAAGGACTACTACCAAAACAAGAAGAGCCAGAAGAAGAATTAACAGAAGAAGAATTAATTGCGAGAATTATTGAATATAAAAAGTATAAGGAAATAACAAGAAAATTAAGAGAAAATTATATTGAATTTTCGTTAAGGTTTTTCAAACAAGTAGAAGAAATCAATTTGCCAAAACAAAAATTAGAAAAAGAATATACAAATGTTATTATACCAAAGATTTATGAGGAATTAATAAGCAGAAGCAAAAATCGACTTAACCAAAATGCAGATAATATTAAAAAAATTGCAATAACTGATACATATACAGTTTCGAGCAAAGTAAAAGAAATGTTTAAAGAATTATTAAAAAAACCAAAATTTATATTTAATAAATTGTATTCATTATCAAAGTGTAATAAACAAGAAGTAGTAACAGCATTTACAGGTCTATTAGAATTAACAAGAAGAGATAAAGTAACAACAACACAAGAAGAACTATTTGGAGATATTATAGTAGAAAAAAATAAAAAAGTGTAAGGTTATAATATTGTACATTTCTACTAAAAACGCAGAAGCATGTAAAATGGATGAAACAAAATAAAATGAGCAAGAGTAAAAATTGGGGTCACTTCAATTACTTTGCTCATTTTTAAATTTGCAAAATATCAATAAATATGGTATTATATGTATATTGGCAAAAAAATGCCACATACATCCGAAAGAATAGGAGGAAAAGAAATTGAGAAAAGAAAACCGGATGAAACTAGCACTGTTACTATTGGCTATATTTAGTGTAAACATACTAAATATAACTATAGAGGTAAGTGCAAAGGAAACTAATTCTTCGTATAAGTACTATGAAGAAGAACTTAAGGAAAGACAAGATGACTATTTGCAAGCATATGAAGCTGGAATTATTACAAAGGATTTATATGACTTTGTACTAGATTTTTTAGAAGAAAAAGAATCTAGTATTACCAAAAAAGATGCTTGGAAACAGTATGGTGACTTTCCAGATGAATATGTATCTGTATTAATAGAATATGCAGATGTAGAATTAGACTTTCTAGGAGAAATAATTTGGGAAGAAAGTAATAATCTTAAATCTGTAGAACAAATTAGAAATAGTTACAATGCAGATATGGTATTTATCGAACAAGAACTTGAAATTTATGGAATAGAAATAAATTTGCAAGTTACAAAGCAAGAGTTTGTAAAAGAGTTTCCTATACTTTCGGCTGTTGGGTAAGACCAAGCAAGAAGCGAACCAGAGAGAGTTTTTTTGGGTTCGCTTTTTGTTTGGTCTTTATAGATATTAAACAAATGTAGTATACATTATAGTCGAAAATTATATTTGGCAAAAAAATGTCGAAAACTTCTCATAAATCGCTAAAACTTCTCATGTTTTGCTATTGGAAAAAATTACCATATAGTATATAATCTAAAAACAAGGAAAAATAAGGAGGAGTTAAATTGAGGACAAGTTATAAAGAAAAAAGTAAACAATTAATTTTTGAGATAACAGAAGAAATTGATCATCATATGGTAGAAAAAATAAGGAGGAAAATGGATAATGAAATTACAAGATATGTTCCAAGAGAAATTGTGTTTGATTTTAATAAAGTTACTTTTATGGACAGTGCAGGAATCGGAATGTTAATAGGAAGATATAAAATGATAAAAAGATTAGGGGGAAGTGCCAATTTAAAAAATGTAAGTCCTAGTGTAAAGAAAATTTTTGAGATGTCTGGTGTATTAAAATTAATACCAATTCAAGATAATGAAGAAATAGCATAATAAAAAATAAATTATAGGAGGTAATATTGTGAAAAATCTAAATGAAAATGAAATGAAGTTAGAATTTTTAAGTAAATCAAACAATGAAGCTTTTGCTCGTATTAGTGTTGCAGCTTTTGCATCTCAATTAGATCCAACAGTTGAAGAATTAGCAGATATTAAAACAGCTGTATCAGAAGCTGTTACTAATTGCATTATTCATGGATATGAAGATAGTAATGAAATAATTACTATTAATTGTAAAATATGTGCAAATACCATTGTAATTGAAATTTCAGATAATGGAAAGGGAATTGAAAATGTGGATATAGCAAAAGAACCATTATATACTTCAAAACCAGATTTAGAGCGTTCTGGAATGGGATTTACAATTATGGAGAGTTTTATGGATGATTTAGAAGTAGAATCTATTCTTGGGCTTGGGACTAAAGTAACAATGAAAAAAGTAATTAAACAAAAAGAAGAAACAAGTATAAATAATGATAAAATTTTTACTTCGTTTAGAATATAAATTAAAAACAAAAGAATAACTAATCAAGAAAAAGAAAGGATGCTTAGGGTATGTATAAAAATAATTTACAAGACATACACAAAGCCCAAAAAGGTAGCAAAGAAGCGATGACAAGATTAGTAGAAAATAACAAAGGATTAATATGGAATATAGTTAAAAGATTTAATGGTAGAGGATATGAAACAGAAGATTTATACCAAATTGGGTGTATGGGATTTATTAAAGCAATTAAACGTTTTGATACCAATTTTGAAGTGCAAGTATCTACATATGCAGTTCCATATATATTAGGGGAAATTAAGCGATTTATTCGTGATGATGGAATGGTAAGAGTGAGTAGAAGTACAAAAGAATTAGCAATGAAGATATTAGAATTTCAAAAAGAATATATAGCAAAAAATGGTCATGAGATTACTATAACACAATTAGAAAAAGAACTAAAAATATCGAAAGAAGAAATTACATATGCACTAGATTCTTTAAAACCAGTTACATCAATTTACGAACAAACAAATCAAGGAGGAGAAGACGAAAGAACTGTAATTGATAAATTAGGAACACAAAAAGATGAAGCTAGTATGGTAATTGATAAATTAGCTTTAAAACAGTTAATAGAAAATTTAGACAAAAGAGAACAAGAAATTATTATGCTTAGATTTTATAAAGATAAAACACAATCAGAAGTTGCAAAAATACTAGGAATTACGCAAGTACAAGTATCTAGATTAGAGAAAAAAATTTTAAATTCTATGAAATTAAAATTAACTTGTTAAAAAATAAAAAGGAGGATATAAATGAGGAAAATTATTATTATCACAATTTTATTAATACAGATTTTATTTCTGGTTCCAATTTTATTTACTCAAAAATTTGAAACAAAACAAACAAGTATAGAAGAAAATGTTGTAAATAATAAAAATGAAACACTAGATACAAGTTATGATTATAAAAATTATAATCAAATTAAATTATATCATCAAAGTACAAAGGAAATTGAAACCATTAATTTAGATGAATATTTGTGTAATGTAGTATCTGCAGAAATGCCAGCTGATTTTGAACAAGAGGCATTAAAAGCACAAGCGGTAGTTGCAAGAACTTATACAATATATAAAATTATAAATAATAATAATAAACATCCAGATGCAGATATTTGTGATAGTAGTGATTGTTGCCAAGCATGGATTTCAAAGCAAAACCGTTTAGAAAGATGGGAAGAAGAAGTAAGACAAAGTAATTGGCAGAAAATTGAACAAGCAGTATACAACACAAAAGGAAAGTTAATAACTTATGATAAAAAACCAATTAATGCATTTTTTCATTCAAATAGTGGAGGAAAGACGGAAGTGCCAATAAATGTATGGGGAGGTTCTGGATACCCATATTTACAAACAGTAGAAACTGTAGGTGAAGATCAATATAGTCAATATCAATCAGAAGTAATCTTAGAAAAAGATGAATTTGTTAAAAAAATAAAGGAAAAACATACTAATTTAGAAATTGATTTTTCAAAAGAAGATGCTATTCAAGTAAAAGAGAAAACTGATAGTAATCGCATAAAAACTTTAAAAGTAGGAAATTTAGAATTAGCAGGAGTAGAGATAAGAACATTATTAGGACTTCGTTCTACTGCTTTTACTTATGAAATACAAGAAGATAAAATAAAATTTTTAGTTATTGGTTATGGTCATGGAGTTGGAATGAGTCAAACAGGAGCAGATGCACTTGCAAAACAAGGAAAGAATTATGAAGACATTATAAAACATTTTTATACAGGAGTTGAAATTATAGATATGTAAATAACATACCAGATTATTTTTAAATAAAATGAATAAATATTACAAATAAAGGAAATACTCTAACTAAATTAAAAAGTTTAGGAGGAGTTAACATGAGAAGAGAAATTAGAAGACAAGAAGAAGAAAAGAAAATGCATAATTTATTATATGTTGGAGGAAGTTTATTAGCAATTGCAGTAATTGCATTTGCAATTGTATTTTTTATTTATGGAAATAACATGGAAAAACAATCTATATTAGATACCCAAAAATTTTCTAGTTTAGTAGAGGAAAATACTAATACACAACAGGCAAGTACACAAATGGGAAAAACAATAGAAGAATCTCAAAATCAAACTATAACTGAAAATAAAACAGAAACAAAATCTAATACACAAACAAAACAAACTAAGACAGATACAAAAAAGCAGACTGAAACAAAAAAAGAAGAAGTAAAACAAGAAACAAAAAAAGATGAACAACAAGAAAATAAACAAGAAATAAAATTTACAAAACCTATAGATGGAGAGATAGTAAAAGAATATGCAAAAGATAAATTAGTATATTCAGAAACATTAAAAGAATGGACTACTCATTTAGGATGGGATATAAAAGCAGATAAAACAACAGTAGTAAAAGCAGCATGTAGTGGAAAGGTAAAATCCATAAAAAATGATCCAAGATATGGTTTATCAGTTATAATAGAACATCAAGATGGATATGAAACATTATATTCTAATTTATTATCTTCAGAATTTGTACAAGTAGGAGAAGAAATTAAACAATCAGATAGTATTGGTACAGTAGGAAATACAGCAGCATTTGAAATTGCAGATGAATCTCATTTACATTTTGAAATAACAAAAAATGGAGAAAATGTTGATCCATCTACTTTAATAAAATAGTATAATAAAAAAGAGTTTATTAAATTATAATTTTTTAAACTCTTTTTTTAATCTTGTTTTTTAAAGTACTGTATGATAATATAAAAAAAGAAAAAAGGAGAGTGATTTTTTTGAAGATTACAGATATAAATGAATTAGAAAAAATTGCAAAAAATATTAGAGTAGGTATAATAAAACAGGTATATAGTGGAAAATCTGGACATCCAGGTGGTTCTCTTTCATGTACAGATATTTTAACAGTTCTATATTTTAATCAAATGAATATTGACCATGAAAAACCAAATTCGCCAAGTAGAGACCGTTTTGTTTTATCAAAAGGTCATGCATCACCAGCACTATATAGTACTCTTGCAAATAGAGGCTACTTTGATAAAGAACAATTAGCTACATTTAGAGGAATAGATAGTATTTTACAAGGACACCCAGATATGAAACATATTAAAGGTGTAGATATGAGTACTGGTTCATTAGGACAAGGATTGTCTTGTGCAAATGGTATGGCAATGGCATCTAAATTAAGAAAGGATGGAAATAGAGTATATTGTTTAGTAGGAGATGGAGAAATAGAAGAAGGACAAATTTGGGAAGCTTGTATGAGTGCAAGTCATTATAAATTAGATAATTTATGTGTAATTGTTGATAATAATAATTTACAAATTGATGGTAATATTGAAGAAGTAATGAATTCATATCCTATTAATTTAAAGTTTGAAAGTTTTGGATTTAATGTAATAAATGTAGATGGTCATAATATAAAAGAACTAATAGATGCTTTTAATAAAGCAAAGCTTGTAAAAGGAAGACCAACAGTAATTATTGCAAAAACTATAAAAGGAAAAGGGGTAAGTTTTATGGAAAACCAAGTTGGATGGCATGGAAAAGCACCAAATGAAGAGCAGTATAATATTGCAATAAAGGAATTAGAACAAGCTTAAAAAATATATGAAGGGTAGGAAAAATTATGAATATAGATTCAAAAATTGCAACAAGGGAAAGTTATGGAGAAAAATTAGCAGAAATTGGAAAGAAAAATGAAAATATTGTTGTATTAGATGCAGATTTAGCAGAAGCTACAAAAACTAGTGTTTTTAAAAGCAAGTTTCCAGAAAGATTTTTTGATATGGGAATTGCAGAACAAGATATGATTTCTACTTCTGCACGGAATGGCAAGTTGTGGAATGATACCATTTGTTAGTACATTTGCAATGTTTGCAGCAGGTAGAGCATATGATCAAATTAGAAACAGTATATGTTATCCTAAATTAAATGTAAAAATATGTGCAACACATGCAGGAATATCTGTTGGAGAAGATGGAGCAACTCATCAAATGTTAGAAGATTTAGGTTTAATGAGAGGATTGCCTAATATGACAGTTCTTAGTACATCAGATGATGTTCAAACTAAATGGGCTATTGAAGAAATTTTAAAAATACAAGGTCCTGTATATGTAAGATTAGGAAGATTAAAATCACCAGTAATTTACGACAAAAACCAAAAATTTGAAATTGGAAAAGGAATTCAAATAGGAGAAGGAACAGATGCAACAGTTATTGCAACAGGACTTATGGTATCTGAAGCAATACTTGCAAAAGAAGAACTAGAAAAAGAAGGAATTAATATTCGTGTAGTAGATATGCATACAATTAAACCAATAGATGAAGAATTAATTATTAAATGTGCAAAACAAACAAAACGAATAATAACAATTGAAGACCATAGTATTATTGGAGGACTTGGAAGTGCTGTATGTGAAGTACTTTGCAAAAGTTATCCTAAAAATGTAACAAGACTTGGTATGAAAGACCGTTTTGGCAAATCTGGAAAAGCAGAAAAACTATTAGAATATTTTGGATTAACAAAGGATGGTATTATAAAAGAAATTAAAAACATGTAACAAAAAAGTAATAAAAATTTAATAAATCTTAAAAAGTGCTAGAAATAATAATAAAGTGACAATTTCTATCACTTTTTTTGTGTTTTAGTATTGCAATCAAGTTTTTTTATTGATATGATTAAAAAGGATATATATTATATAAAACCTAAACTGAAATTAGGAGTAAAAACATGATTGAATTTAGAAATGTGAAAAAGACATATGGAACAGGAACAGAAGCAGTTCATAATGCTAATTTTATAATAGAAAAAGGAGAGTTTGCTTTTTTGGTTGGTTCATCTGGTTCTGGAAAATCTACTCTTATAAAATTAATATTAAAAGAAGAGGAACCTAGTTCAGGAAACATTATTATTAATGGTAAAGATACAACATTTTTAAAGAAAAATAGAGTTCCATATTTACGTAGGAGTATGGGAATAGTATTTCAAGATTTTAGATTATTACCAGATAAAACAGTATATGAAAATGTAGCATTTGCTATGTATATTGTAAAAGCTTCACCAAGACATATTAGAAGACAAGTTCCAATGGTATTGTCTTTAGTAGGATTAAGTGGTAAAGCAAAAATGTATCCAAATGAATTATCTGGAGGAGAACAACAAAGGGTAGCACTTGCAAGAGCATTAGTTAATAATCCATCTATGTTAATTGCAGATGAACCAACTGGAAACTTAGATCCTGACACTGCCTGGGATATTATGATGTTATTAAATGAAATTAATATGAGAGGAACAACAGTTATTGTTGCAACTCATGCAAAAGATATTGTAGACAGAATGAAAAAAAGAGTTATTCAAATTGAAAAAGGTGATATCGTAAGAGACGATAAAAAAGGTGGTTATGACAGTGAAGTATAATGTAATTGGTTATTTAGTTGGAGAGGGTTTCCAAAATGTATTTAAAAATAAAAAATCAACTGCTGCATCTTTAATTATTATGTGTTTATCAATGATGATATTTGGAATATTTTTTCTAATTGGAGAAAATGTTAACTATATAATTGAAAATATTGAAGAAGCACAAGGAATACGTGTATTTATTAAAAGTGATACAACAGATAGTCAAATTAGAGAATTAGGGAGTAAAATTGAAGCATTAGAAGGAGTTAGTAATGTTAACTTCTTAGATAAGGAATATGCCTTAAATGAGATGAAAGAAACACTAAAAGATAATCCAGAGTTAATGGAGGCATATGAAGGAGAAGATAATATATTTTCAGCATCTTACTTAGTAAATCTTTCTGATTTGAAATTAAATGAAGATATACAAACACAGATTTTATCAATGGAACATGTAAAAAGAATTACAAGTAGTAATAAAACAATTTCGACATTAATTGGAGTTGCAAATGCTATTAGAATTGTTACAGGAGTTATTTTAGTAGTATTAATTATTATTTCAATTTTTATTATTTCAAATACTATAAAACTTACTGTCCATGCAAGAAGAAAAGAAATATCTATAATGAAATATGTAGGAGCAACAAATAGTTTTATTAGATGGCCATTTATTGTAGAAGGAATTATTATTGGTGTTGCATCAGCATTAATTACAGTTCTAATTTTGGGACTTACTTATAATGCAATAACAGGTTCTATGTTACAATCTGATCTTGCACAAACATTAGGATTAAAACTAGTTACTTTTAAAGAAATGTTTAATTTAATAATAATTGTGTATTTAGGATTAGGAATAGGAATGGGAATACTTGGAAGTTCTATTTCAATGAGGAAATATTTAGAAGTATAGTACAAATGAAAATATATAAGGAGAGGATACAAAATGAAAAAAAAGTTAATAACATTATTAGTAATAGTAATTATTACAATTAGTATGACTTTTAGTTTCGCAACCTCTATAACAGATTTACAAAATCAGAAGAATAATATACAAAATCAAAAAAATGAGGCAGAAGAACAATTACAACAAGTACAAACAGAAAAAAGTAGTACAATGGCAGAAATAGAAGAACTAAGTTCAAAAATCAATGAAAATGAAGAAAAGCTAGAAGAATTAAGAAAAGAAGTAGAAGAACTAGAAGAAAATATTAATAAAAAAGAACAAGAATTAAAACAAGCTGAAGACAAATACAATAAAAATAAAGATTTATTAGATAAACGTTTAATTGCTATACATGAAGCAGGAGAAACATCGTTTTTAGATGTTATTCTAAATTCAAAAAGTATAACTGATTTTATTAGCAAATGTTTTTCAGTACAAGAATTAGCAGAACATGATACAGAGTTATTAAATGCAATTGAAGAAGAAAGAGTAAATCTTGAAGGTCAAAGAGAACAATTAGATTTGCAAAAAGTAAAAGTAAAAACCAAAAAAGCAGAACAAGAAAAAGCAAATACAATTTTGAAAAATGCCAAAGCACAAAAGAATAGTAAAATATCAAAATTATCAGAAGAAGAAAAAGAATTACAAGAAAAAATAGACCAATTTAACTTAGAAATAAGACAATCAGAAATAAGTATACAACAAGCTATAATAAATGCAAATGGTTGGAACATAACAGGAGAAGGCACCGGTGCAGCTAAACCTTTAACTGGAGGTGTTTTAGAATGGCCATTACCTGTAAATTATGCTACATATTCAAGAATTACATCGTATTTTGGTCCAAGAAAACAACCAATAGCAGGAGCATCAACAAACCATGGAGCAATTGATATAGGAATTCCACTTGGAACACCAGTATATTCAGCAGAATTGGGAACAGTTATTATTGCAAGTTGGCAAGGTGGGTATGGAAATTTTGTTATGATAAAACATGATAATGGTTTATATACAGCTTATGGACATTTATCAGGCTTTAATGTAAATGTTGGACAACGTGTTTCAAGAGGACAACAAATAGCAATATCTGGAAGTACAGGAATAAGTACAGGACCACATTTGCATTTTGAAGTAAGACTTTCACCAGGAGGAAGTTCTAACCGTGTTGATCCATTAGATTATTTAACATTATAATAAATATAAAAATAAAATGAAAAGGAGAAAATTAGTAATGATAAAAAAACTACTAGCTATATTAATATCAATTATAATTTGTTTTAGTATTCCACTTAGTATTTATGCAGCTACCGTATCAGATTTAGAACAACAACAAAAAGAAGCAGAAGACAAAAAAAATGAAGCAAAAGAAAAATTAGATGATATAAAGGAAGAAAAAAGTGAAACTTTAACTGAGATTCGCGACTTAGATTCAAAAATATCAGCTAGTGAGGAAAAATTAGATAATTTAGAAAGCCAAATAAAAGAATTAGAAAATTCAATTAAAGAAACAAAAAATGAAATAACAAAAAAACAAGAAAGTTATGACAAAAATAAAGAACTAATGGACAAGCGTTTAATAGCACTTCATGAAGCAGGCGAAACATCATTTTTAGATGTTTTATTAAATGCTAAAAGTTTTACAGATTTTCTTTCTCGTTATTTTACAGTACAAGAATTAGCAGAACATGATACAGAACTACTAAATACAATTGAACAAGAAAGAAAAACGATTGAAGCAAAAAAACAAGAATTAGATGAAAAGAAAGCAAAAGTAGATGAAGCAAAAAAAGAGCAAGAACAAGCAACAAAAGAATTAAAAAATGCAAGATCTGAAAAAAATAGTAAAGTAGATAAATTATCAGAGGATGAGAAAAAAACACAAAAAGAGATTGATAGCTATAATGCAGCAATTAGGCAAGTAGAAAACCAAATTACAGAAATGTTAAGACAAGCAGAACAACAAATGAATAATAGTAATTCATCAGGAATTAAATTTGATGGAAGTTTTGTATGGCCATGTAACAATAAAGTAGTAACATCAACAGTTAAAATTAGATGGGGAAAATGGCATAAAGGAATTGACATTGGAGCAAGATATGAAAATGTTTATGCTTCTGCATCAGGATATGCATATAATGCATCAAATCCTGGAGGATATGGAACATACATTATGGTAGTTCATGGTGGTGGATATATTACATTATATGGACATTTACAATCAAGTAAAATTTCAAATGGACAATATGTAAAACAAGGACAAGTTATTGCAACATCAGGAAATTCAGGAGCAAGTCAAGGAGCACATTTACATTTTGAAATTAGAAAGTGTAAATCAATTAGTTCAATGTTTACATCTGGTAATAACTTCTTAAACCCTTTAGATTATCTACCAGGAGGATACACATTGGCAGCAGGAGCAACAAAACCGTCATAAAATAATACATAATAAAAAAATTAGGAAGTAAAAGATAAATAAAAAAATTTACATCCTAATTTTTTATATATTAAATGTAAGAGGAAACAAAAGACTTTATAATTACATAAGAAAATATTTGGTAGTAAATACTACTAATATATATTAATAGTTAGAAAGGATTAAAAAGAAAATCTTACAAAAAATAAAAGTCTAATATTATTTTGTGAAAATTTAATAAAAATATACTATAAATTTTATTTTGTAGTATAATAGTTAAGAAATAAAAATAGTAGGAGGAAAAAATGGACACAGAAAAAAGACAAAGTATTTATCGTGTAGTTATGTTGGTGGTAATTGTTGTAACAATTACATTTATTTGTACGACATTATTTATTTATAAATATGTAGGTAATAATACAAAATATTTACCAATGGTTGCAAATGATGGAGGAATTTCTAGTAATTTAGCAAGTTTTAAAAAGATAATTGATCAAAAATTTTTAGGAGAAATTGATGATAAAAAAGTTTTAGAAGAAACGATAAAGGGTTATATAAAAGGATTAGGAGATCCATATACTGAATATATGACAAAAGAGGAAATGGAAGAGTTTACAAGTGATGTAATGGGAAATTTTACTGGAATTGGTATTTATTTAACTAAAGATACAGAAAAAAATGCAGTTATTGTAATTTCACCAATTAAAGATACACCAGCACATAAAGCAGGAATCTTGCCAGGTGATATTATTACAAAAATTGATGATATATCATATACAGCAGAGCAATTAACAGAAGCATCAAATAAAATAAAAGGAGAAGTAGGAACTAAAGTAAAACTTGAAATTTTAAGAAATAATAGTACTATAACATTTGAAGTAACAAGAGAAAATATTAAAGTAAATCATGTTGAATCAAAAGTATTACAAGATAATATTGGATATATAGAATTTAATTCTTTTGATGAAGGATGCAGTAAAGAATTTAAAGAAAAACTAGAAGAATTAAAAGATAAAAATATAACATCTTTAATTATAGATATTCGTAATAATGGTGGAGGACTAGTAGATGAGGCAATTACTATTGCAGACTATTTAATCCCAAAAGATGATACGTTATTAATAACAACAGATAAAAATGGAAAAGAAGAAATAACTAAAGCAAAGCAAGATGTTTTAATTAATTTACCTATTGTATTATTAACAAATGAAAGCTCTGCAAGTGCTTCTGAAATTTTAGCAGGAGCTCTAAAAGATAATAACAAGGCAACAATTGTAGGTACTACAACTTATGGAAAAGGAGTAATACAAGAATTATTAACTTTAACAGATGGAAGTGGTCTAAAAATTACTACGAATGAATATTATACTCCAAATCATAATAAAATTAATAAAATAGGAATTAAACCAGATATAGAAGAACAATTAAATGAACAAGCAAAAGAGAGTATAGTAATAGAGGAAGAAAATGATAATCAATTACAAAAAGCAATAGAAGTTATAAGAAAAAAGTAATAAAAAAATAGTATATAGCATTTAAACTAGTTATTAAAATTGAAAAAATATAGTAATAATAATGAATTAATTTATTACTATATTTTTTTATTTAAAGATATAAGGTATTGTTAACATTTAGATTTATTATATAAGTTTTTAGATTAAAATAGTAAAGAAAATATATGGCAGTTCTTAAACTTTTTTTTCCAAAAATTGTACTTGATTTGTATTTTAAACTTGTAACTAGATATTAATAGTAAATATTATAGCAAAACACAAAAAATGTTTAAAAAAATTAAAAAATAGTATTGACATATTTATTAAAATTTAGTATACTAAGCAATGTCGAAAAGATAACGGTCGCTTAGCTCAGCTGGGAGAGCATCTGCCTTACAAGCAGGGGGTCATAGGTTCGAGCCCTATAGCGACCACCATTTTTTACGGCCTGGTAGTTCAGTTGGTTAGAACGCTAGCCTGTCACGCTAGAGGTCGACGGTTCGAGCCCGTTCCAGGTCGCCATTTTTTTATATAAATATATGCCTCGATAGCTCAGTTGGTAGAGCAAAGGACTGAAAATCCTTGTGTCACTGGTTCGATTCCAGTTCGAGGCACCAATGACGTTTCTGTTCGAACTAAATTGAACAGAGAGATACAAATATCATTCTGAAAAGGATGGTATTTTTTGTTGCAAAAATATAATTTTTTTCAGTAGAGGTAAATAAATTTTATTGCCTTGCAGAGGCCCCGAGTTTTGTTAGCATGACGAAACTCATAGGGGGTTAGAACTTGTGGCAAAGCCAAAGTCCTGTGCTACAAAGAAAATTCAAAGAAGTGTTTTTTTGGGGAGAAAAAATTATCATATTTAATCTATTTAGGTAGTAATCAAAAGCTGAAGAGAGTGTCCGATTCTAGGACACTCTCTTCAGCTTTTGATATGAAATTTTCAATAAATTCCGTCCATTTTTGATTACACTCTTGACTTGATAAATTGTCATTTTCCCTTAAGACTTGAAGTTCTTCCAAAAACTTGTCTTCGTCAAATTCCTCAAAGAATTGATTTGCCCATATCAAATATAATTCCTGCTCGTCAATAGTTTCTGGGCATTCGACGTTATCATTAAATCCAAACTTCCACCAAATATCTTTCAAATTACTTTGAGCCTCATCATCTGATAATTGATCAAAATCTCTAATCTCATATAGATATGAAAGAGCATTAAGAGATTTAAGTAAGAGTATATGCTTAGATGTTCCATCTATTATAAGATTTACAACCTCATCTTTTTCCTCTTCAGAAAGTTCTGGAAATTTTGAAAGCAAAATAATAGTTTCATCATAATTTTTTTCAAGTTCTCCCAATTCTTTTGAAATAAAATTAGGAGAAGAAATGGAATTATCTACTCTTGCCTTTACATCTTTTATTAATCCTAGTGCTTTGTTAAAGCCGACTACAGTCCTTTCCCCATCCATTGCTTCCAATGCATATATGGAGTTAATGACAGCTTCATTAGCATCAGATAAATATATGGTTGCTTCATGAATATTTATCTTCATTTGGATCGTTGAAAGTTTGTATTCAGAATACGAATTTTGTTTCGTTTTTCCGCAAGCACATAAAGCTATACACATTGTGGTTACGATAATGGACATTATTATTTTTTTCATACTTTGTCTCCTTTGTCTTTTATAATAATTTATATTCACTAAAATAACAAAGGATAATCCCTTGCTATTTTAGATTGTTTTCTATTCTCAGCAAGAGAATTCTAAATTTGAATAATAAAATATTAGCATATTTTATGTCAAATGTCAAATTTGTTTTAGAGCTATTCATTGTTTTTCTTTATATTGTATTTCAATATTTGAAAATATCAAGCTATAACTCGATTTAAGTTTCATCTATTTAAACTATATCCAATTTATTATAATTGTTTTTATTTTTTATTTCATCAAATAAAATGATAAATTTTTATAATTTTATTTAAATTTATAAAAAATATGATATACTTTAATAAATTGATTGATATTTGTATCAATCGTTAAAGGTGTGAAAAAAGTTGTAGATAACTACTTCGTTGGCACCAAGACGAGTTTTTGTCGAACTAATACTTGATATAACTTAATTTCAAGATTATAAGAACCTTACCCACTAATGCAATCAAAGATTGCAAGTGGGTACCCAAGAACCTTGTTGCTTACGCAATAAGAATTTGACAACACAAAAACTATAAACCGTTTCAAAAATGAAGCGGTCTTTTTTTGACCAAAAGTCTTGAAAGAAGGAGGTTTTTGTGGTATTATGTCACATATAATTAAACAAGAAATCAATATGAGTAAAGAATTACTCTCTAAAATCGAATGGGTATGCCGTTTAAAATTTAAAGGAAAGGAACAGCCACAAATAATAAATGGTTGTCTAAGAATAATTGAGCATACCAATTTAACGTATGTAGAGCCACATAGAGTAATTATTTATATATTGGTTATTTGTGTTATTAAAAGGAAATTAAAGAGATAGTAATAATAAATGTAAAAACTCGAAAAGTGCTAATAGCTACAAATATGCTATGTGGCACTTTTTTGTTGCCTTTCTATTCATATGCGAAAGTATACTAACACTGTAACAGGCAAAGCCTTAACAGTCTTAGCAATTTGGAATGAGGAAATGAAAAAGTAGTAAATTTAGTAAAGTATTTTGAAACATTAGACTTGGCAGATAAACTAAGATTAAGTATAGATATGTTTGAAATCTATCATATAAAAGTAAAAAATGATAAAGTTTTAGAGATTTTAAAGAAATTATTATGTGCAGTTGATGAAAGTTATAATAAGACAAAATTTTTGAATTTGCTTAACTATAAGCATTTACTTATGACATCAGCACAAGTAATGGAACTAACTGAACAAGAACAAAAAATTTTTGTATTTGAGGTATTATATAATATTTATAGTATTTTAAAGAACAAAAATTTGTAAAATTTTATTCTGTTCGCTTGTTTTTAAGTAAAATTTGTTATATAGTATTTATCATAGGAAATGAATATAAAGCAGATGTGTGTTGCCACTGAACTTCATAGTTTCTAACTATGGGAAAGTGAGGTGGTGTTTATGGGATTTATATTATTTTTGATATATGCATTGGGATTTTCCCTAACTATAAACGTAGCCTTATTGACAGTTATATACATACTTTGGACAAATAAGGAATAAACAAAGACACTACATTATGCTTTGGACGGCAATGTAGTGTCTTGACAATTTATATGTGACAACACATTTCTGTGTTTCATTTCCTATATTTATTATACACAGATAATATTAATTTGTCAAATATAGATTTGCAATTTTATGTAAAACATGGTAATATATAGCTATATTAGTAAATTTGAAAGGGAATTGAAATAATTTATGAAAAAAGAAAATCAAAGTAAAAGATTTACTATCATTATTCCAATGCATGATGCCGAAGAATTTATATTAAAAGCATTAGAGAGTGTAAGAAGCCAAGATTTTGATGATTATGAATGTATTGTAATAGATGATCATTCTCAAGACAAAAGTAGAGAATTGGTAGAAAAATATATAACAAGCAATCCAAGTAATAATTTCCAAATATATGAAACACCAGATGAAAAGTGGGGACCTGGAACAGCAAGAAATATTGGATTAGATAATGGTATTGGAGAATATGTGGTATTTTTAGATGCAGATGATGAAAATTCCTTAAAAAATATTAGTAGTGCAATTGATAGAAATGAATTAGTAGAAGTTTTAATACTAGGATTTCAAAGGAAATGGAGAGATAGACATGATAATGTATTGCTAACTACTACTTTTAAACCAAAAGAAAAACATACAAACAAGCATTATCAAATGGGGAAAAATAATGAAGGAACAATATGGTCTGGTTGTTGGAAAAAAAGTTTATTTGATAATAATAAAATAAGATTTCCAGAAAATACAGTATGGGAAGACTTAATACCCAAATTAGAATTATTTAATGCTGCTGAATCTGAAAAAATAAAAATTTGTGGCTATTCTACCCATAAATATAATGTTAGACCAGGAAAAAGTATAGGAACTACTCCCACAATGGATAAATTGAAATCAATGATAGAACTACATAGAAAATGTGCTAGGCTAGTTTCGGAAGGAAAAATAGATGCTCAATATGAAAAAGATATAAAGACAAGAGTAAGAAATAGTCCAGCCCTAGCTATGTGGATGGCTGGAATGGCTTTATATACTAAAGTATTAAGAAATATTCCAGAAAAAGTTGATAAAATAAAAAATAGATTTAGCAGTTGTAAAGCAAGAACTGAAGATAATGAGAGATAATTTAGGCTATATTGAATATAAATAGTTTTTTGTGTTTAGGAGTATACATTTTATAAATTATATGATAAAATGCATATACAGTCGATAATCGGAAAAGGTGCAAGTGTGGGAGTATGTTTTTTCGCAAATAACCACAGCTAAGGCACCATTTTTTAATAACTTACGAACTTATAAAGTTTGTAGGTTGTTTTTTTCATATTTAAACTTAAATTGAACCAATAGAATATGTAATAACAAAGCTTATTACTCTTACTATATTTGAATACAAAGTAAATGAAATGGATAACAAAAACTTTTATATTAAAGAACATAATCAAAAGTGTATGAAGAACTAAAAATAGATAATATTTTAAGACAAGAAGATATTGATTTTTATAGACAATAAAAACACTAAAAAGAGAAGTTATGAATTATAAAACGGAGGTAAAAAATTATGATATTAAAATGTAATAATGAAAAAGTAGTAAATTTAGTAAAGTATTTTGAAACATTAGACTTGGCAGATAAACTAAGATTAAGTATAGATATGTTTGAAATCTATCATATAAAAGTAAAAAATGATAAAGTTTTAGAGATTTTAAAGAAATTATTATGTGCAGTTGATGAAAGTTATAATAAGACAAAATTTTTGAATTTGCTTAACTATAAGCATTTGCTTATGACTTTGGCACAAGTAATGGAACTAACTGAAAAAGAGCAGAATATTTTCGTATTCGAGATACTTTTTAATATTTATAAATTGATAAAACCACTTTATAAAGCATAATCAGTAATAATTAATATAAATAGCTTGAATATTATGTTGAATTAATGTATGATTATAGTATAGCAGTATGCTGAATATATATTAAAACACTCAAAAATAAGGAGGGCTTTTTATGAAACGGTGTATTAAATGGTTGATTGACTGGTTTGCTGATTGGATTGGGCAATTTGATTGGGAACAAATTGTAGGATTTGCAATATCAGGATTAGTAGGTATTGCTTTAGCTATAATAATGTTTGTATATACAGACAAAGTTCCCGCTACTCCATCTGATTATGAGCAATTAGAAGATCAGGTGAATGTTATTCAACAAAATCCAGACTTATTGCTAGAAACAGACTGCAATATCAATATCAATGGAGAAATAATCACAGTTGAATTTGAGAATGATGAGTGCAAGATGACCGCAAAATATGATAAGGATTTTGAAGTATTATCAACTTCTAAAAAAGATAAATCTATGTTTTGGTTATGGACTCTTGTACTTGGTTTAATCGTTGGCGGTGCTGAGATTTATTTTGTGGGCTGGCTATTGACACTAGTAATAATTTTTCTTAAAATAGCAGTAGAATGGATTTTCGAAAGAGTAAAAACTCAAAGCCAAATTCTAAAATAAGTGAAAGTCAAAAGACATTTGCGTTTCATAAAGCGGTAGTCATATTATGGCTACCGCTTTTTCTAAAAAAATTGTAAAATTTTATTTTGGGAGTACACATTTTATAAATTATATGTTAAAATGTATATACAGTCGATAATCAGAAACGGTGCAAGCATGAGAGTATGTTTTTTCGCAAATAACCATAGCTAAGGCACCAACGACGTTTTTGTTCGAACTAAATTGAACAGCTATATACAAATATCATTCTAAAAAGGATAGTATTTTTTTGTTTTCAGGAAGTAATTGCTTCGCAGAGACCCCGAGTTTTGAATGTAGGTCAAAACTCATAGGGGAGAACGCTTTAGTTAAGTACACTAATTCTTTTCGTCTAAATCTTTTAGCTTTAGTAACAATTATTTTAATGTAAGTTTCTACTCTAGTTACTTAATAATTTATTTTGTTCTTGTTCAATATATTGCCTTTATGTAGGAAACTGTTACATAACTTTCTTTGAAAGTATGTAAACTATTATGACACTTTCAAAACTTCGTTTTGGAAAGGTGCCGTGGGCTCCTAGTGGAGAGCTCATAAATTATCTAATCTAACGATAAATAAATTTATGTTTGGCTTTGCCAAAGCAAAAGAATATATAGCACAATTTTTGAAAAAAGTTAAATTTTATTTGGCAGAAATGTTGAGAAAATAGTCCTTTTATGGTATAAATATGTCCATATGCTAAAGAAAAAGTTATAAAAGATAATATTAACAAGAAAACCAGGTGATATTAATAAAAAGGTTAAATATATTTATAGATGAAAGTGGAGATTTTGGATTTGTAAAAGTAAGTTTAGATTTATATACTGTTTCATTTACATTACACGAAAGTTCTAATTCAATAGAAAATGAACTAAAATATCTAAACAGAAAATTAGATGAACTTAATTATAATGGAATGATACATTTAGCATATTTAGTAGCTAAAAGAGGGGATTACTCACATTTTGATTTAGAAAAAAGAAAAAGCATATTTTGGGCTATATTCTATTTTTCAAATAGAGTGAAAGTTAAAATAAGAACTGTAATAATAGATAAAAAGTATATAAATAAGAAAATGCAAATTAACATGGCATTAGAAAGAGAGATTGGATAATTTATAAATGATAATAAAGCATATTTGGATACATTTGATAAAATTGTTATTTATTATGATAATGGACAAGAAACATTGGCAACAATACTTGATACATTATTTGCTACTAATCCAAAAATTGAAAGAAGAATAGAGTTTGACCATACTAAGAAACGATTATTTCAAGTTTCAGATATGATAATAGTTATAGATAAATTGGATTATAATAGAAAAAATAATATTTCTTTTACAAAGGCTGAAAAATATTTTTTCAATGGTAAAGATTTTAGACATATTATAAATCTGCTGAAAAATAAAAGAATATAATATTAAAAGAGGAATAAAAATGAAAAGATTATTTAGAGTAAGTTTTGACATATTAATAACATCAATAGTTCCAATAGTATCATGGTTTTTGCTAGGAATTATATTAGATAGTCATTTAATTAATGTATTTTCTTTAACATATCCTTTACAATGCTTAATGGGAATGATTATAGCAATATTTGGAGTAGGTGCTAATATTTGCGTTTATAAAGATGAAAATAAGCATGCTGCTGACAATGGCATTTTTTATGGAACTATTTTAAGCATATTAATATTCAGTTTTATAATTTTTAATAGTAATAAGTATATAGATTTTATGAATATGGATAATACCATATATAAAACATTTTGTGTATATTCTATATTTCAAATTTTTTGTCATACCATATTGCAACTTATAATAACAAAATTATATTACAAAGAAGAAAATAAAAAAGCAAATAAAATTTCTATAATATTTAATAGTATTAATTTTATAGCTTTAATAAGTACTGCAATTATTACAAGAAACCAATTAATTACATCATTAATAGCTGGAGCTATAATATTTATTATGGATATTGTTTTGTATATAAAGAATATAGAAAAAGTTGATTTTAAACTTAATATTAAAAATTGTTTTAAATACAATTCAGTATCATTTAGTGTAAGTCTTATGTTTTTTATAATGTACTTGTTTGGATTTAGTAATGCTTTTGAATATGGAGAAAAATATATGATAGCTATTACGTTTGCAACATTAGTAACAGATATGCAATGGGATATTACAGATGCAGTAAAAACAGTAGCAAAAGTAGATATTGCAAAGAAAAAATTTGATTATAATGAACATTTTAGAAATGCATTAAAATTATATTCTTTGCTGATTTTATCAGTTATATTAATGTCTTTGGTTGCATATCCATTTTATAAGCCTAACTTAAAAATAGCAAGTATATTTATTTCCTTACATATATTAGATTTTATGTTAGGACCATTTATAGAAATAAAGATTTGTTTTTTACAGTTAGAGGATTCAGCATTTAAGATGACATTAAATATGATAATTGCTTATATAATAAGAACAAGTATATCATTTGCACCAACACCATTTTGTACAATTATAGGACAAATGTGTTCAACTACATATGAATTAATTTGCACAAAAGTAAATTTTAGGAAATATGAAAACAAAAGTAATATGTTACAAAAAGATTTAGAAAAAATAGAGTTATAGGAAATAATTATCCCCCAGTTATACTGGGGGATAATTATTGATCGAAAGTCTTGAAAGAAGGAGGTTTTTGTGTGATGGCGTTACTTATTAGTGAATTAAAAGCTAAAAGTGATTTAACATAAGATATGAAAAATACTAATGTGGTTATACTGGGTAGGCACAATGAACTCTATTAAGGCACAAGCCGAAGAAATTGTTTTTAGTGAATTGATTTATGTATAAAAATGTATAAAGTGAATGATTTTCTAGTCATTCACTTTTTTGCAAAATGAGCATATTAGTTGAAAACATACAGAATACATGCTATAATTATATTATGTAACTATAAAGCTATTACAGAAAGGTTGGTAAAAAATGATTAAGTATTTTATGCGGAGGACTATCTATAAGGAGTTTGACAAAGAATCACAAGACATGCTTTTGCCACTGACTTCGAAGCAACACATAATTGAGACATTTTGCTTTATGTTTTGGGGAATTGCCTTTATTTTCCAATTAATTCCATTATTTATAATTGGTGTATGTGAAGATATTGAGCTTTCTATGACTACTCAAATAGCAATTATAGCTTTTATGCTAATATGCGGAGCTGGATTGCTAGTATCTATGAAGGTCTTTAACAGAGCTATGTTTGGATTCTCACAGTTGTTGGCAGAAAGAATATACTTTTTAGTATGCACAACAAAAGGCAAAGCAATTTGTAAAAATGAGTTTAATATTATTAGGCAGGCAAATGAAGAACAGTATGAATTTATTGCAAATCAAATGTGTCGAGGAGATTGCTATTCAATCTGTTTCGAAATATGTAAAGCACTAAAAAAGGGTTGTATAGAATTTCTTGCAATAAAGAAAATTTCCCCACATGATGATGAAGATGATGATGGAAAAGATTTTACAATACATGTTCTGTATGTAAACAACGGATGGGCTTTTGATACATATAGTTCTCGTCAATATCCGATTGAGAAATTGCACGAAATCTACAAAGCTAAAATTTATAAGTCTTTTAGTTTTGACGAAATCAGTAGTAAATCTTATGAAGAATTTAGAGAAGAGCAAGAGCCTGAACTTGCAAAGTGGTCTATTGATAATGACTGTTCCATATTCTGGAAAGGTGACAAGGAGGAAACTTAAACATTTCACGACTGGTTATACAAATTGTAGCCAGCCGTGTTTTTATATATAAAGATATGATTTTTGATCAATTGGTTATAAATTTATTGCAATTTATTTAAATTGTAATATACTTTAATAAATTGATTGATATTTGTATCAATCGTCAAAAGAGCCGAAAAAATTGTAGATAACTACGCCAACGGCACAAAAGGATAATATCATCGCACCAGACGAAAAAAATGATTAAATCGACTGTAAAATGTCGATTTTTTTCGTGCCTAAGTATTTAAATTTTCGGAAAGGTATGATATTATGTTGAACATAATCAAGAAACAAATCAATATTACTAAAGAACTAAATTCTAAAATTGAGTGGGCGTGCTAATTAAAACTAAAAGGAAAAGAAAAACCTAAAATTTATCAAAACTCATTAAGAGTTATTGAACATAGCAATTTAGCATATGTATAGGATCATAGATTAGTGATTTTAAATAAGTTAATATAAATAAATTATAAAATTCTAAAAGTGCTAATAGCCAATACCAATTGCAAATTACTTGAAGAAGAAATAAAATTGTAGGAGTAGAATATGGAATTAAAGGAAAAGTTAGGATTATTAAATGAAAAAAGTTCTATTGCAGAAGTGCAAAAATACGTAAAAGATATGAAAAAAGCTAGGAAATTTGATAGAGTTACTATTGAAAGAGAAATGATGTTATTTTTAGAAGAGTTAGGAGAACTTGCTAAAGCAATAAGAAAAAATACAAATGGACATTTAGATATAGCAAAAGAATACAATGATAGTGTTGAAGAAGAATTAGCAGATTGTTTTATATATTTACTTAGTATAGCTAATATGAGCAATGTAGATATTTTTAAAGCATTTAAAGATAAAGAAATTAAAAATTGTGATAGAGTTTGGAAATAAATGAAAAGTTTTCACTTCACACAAAATTAAAAATCTAATTTTTATATTGAAAAATATAAAATCTTATGTTAAAATTATTTATAATATATATGAAAGGAAAGTAGCTATTAAAAGACCAATCTCTTTTAATAGCTATATGTGTAAAAAATATGAAAAAATGGTTAACAATAAGTTTATTTTGTTTTATTTTAATGTTATGTGGTGGATATGTAGATGCAGCATCATTTAAAATAACTGCTTCTACATCACAAATAAATCCTAATGGAAGTTTTAGTGTTTCAGTAGGAGGAGACTGTATTGGAAAGGTTAATTTAAGTGTAACAAATGGAACACTTTCAACAAATAGTGTCTGGGTAGAACAAAATTATCAAACAGTAAGTGTTAAAGCAGGAAGTAGTGGAAGTGTTACAATAACTGCAACACCTGCTGTAGGATTCTCTGATGCAGATGCAAATGAATATAAACCAGGTTCAAGAAGCGTTAAAGTAACAATTATTAATTCTAATAACAATTCTACACCTGCAGAAAAACCAAATAATCAAACATCAAATAATCCATCAAATAGTCAATCAAATAATATTATAAAAAAGCCACAGACTGTAATTGAAGAAAAATCTTCTAATAATTTGCTATCTTCATTAAGTATTAATGTTGGAAATCTAGTACCAAATTTTGATTCTAATGTTAGTGAATATAATTTAGAATTAACAAAAGATATAAAAACTATTTCTATTAATGCAATTAGTCAAGACAGTAAGTCTAGAATTAATGGAATAGGAGATATTAATGTTCAACCTGGGGAAAATATAATTACTATAACAGTAATTGCTGAAAACGGTGCTGAAAAAATATATACAATAAAAGCATATGTAGATGAAACACCACAAGTATATCTTAAATATAAAGATAAAGAAATAGGAATTGTTAGAAATTTAAAAGATGTAACTATTCCAGAAGGATTTAATGAAAAACAACATCAAGTAAATGACAATTCAATTAGTATATTCGATAATGGACATTTTTCTATAATATATGGTATAGATAATGAAAATAATAAAAACTTTTATATTATTGATACACAGAAAAATGAATGTATTAATAAAATTATTCCAACAACAATTAATAAACATTTCTTTTATCTAGTAGATTTACAAGAAGAAAAAGAAGGGTTTGAAATGTCTTCTATAACAATTGAAGAAAAAGAAATTAAAGGATATAAATTTAAAAATGGATTTGCAGATTACTTTTTATTGCCAGTAATGAATAATGAAGGAAAAATGATTGATTATTTATATGAGACAAAAGAAGGTACTTTACAGATTTATCTAGGTAGTGCTCCTATAAATTATAATCAATATAAAGAACTAATAAAAGAAGTAAATAATAAACAAATAGTTATATATATTTTAATTACAGTTTTATTGTTAAACACAACTGGCTTAATTTTGCTGTTTTTAAAATTAAGAAAGGGAAAATTAAATGAAGAAGTGCATTAGTTTTTTAATAATTTTGTTAATTTGCTTTAATTCAATTTTCATAAACTATAGTTTTGCAAATGATGTTAAAGCTACACTTGGTAAGGAAGAAACAATAAATGTAGACTTTCAAGGTAAACAAGAGGTTATTTCAAATTATAATGAATTATATGGGATACAACCATTAGAAAATGAAACTATATTAAGTAAAGAAACTAAATCAAATAAACAATTTCTAAAATATTTTGCTGTATTTATCAAGTTTAAAGATAATAATAATAATAACCATATAGATGATCCAATATGTGTTGAAAATGCTAAAAAGATTTTTAATAGTGATGAATTATTTGATATGGATACTGTAAACGGTATTATAAAAGTGCCATCTTTTAAAAAATATTATGAAACACAAAGTTATGGAAAATTATCAATTACAACAGAATTATTTCCTAGAGTAAAAGACAATGTAGTATCCTATGAAACAGAACAACCAATAGGATATTATCTAAAACACAATGATAAAAATCCAATAGGATATAAAAGTGCAGATGAAGCTTTACAAAGAGAAACAGAGTTAATTAATAAGGCTGTTAAATTTGTATCAAAGCAAATTGAAGATGCAGGAATAAAAGAAGACCAAATTGATACAAAAGGAAATGGAATAGTTGATGCAATTTCTTTTTATATTGAAGGACAAAAGAATTTGCCAAATAGTATTGCTTGGGGAGATTTACTGTGGTCACATAAGTTAGACAATCGTGGAATTACAGAGACAATATTAGGCAAACAAGTTATACCATATAATCTTATATATGTAGAAGATTATACCCAATCAGCAGGAGTTTTTTCTTTAAATAGAGGTACATATGGTACGATTATTCATGAATTTGGTCATACATTAGGATATATGGACTTATATAGACATAACACACCTGAAAATAAACCAGTTGGATTTTATGATATAATGGGAAATTCTATTGGATCAAATCCACAAAATTTATTAACTTATTTTACAAGTGAGTATAGATTAGATACAAATTGGCATCAACCATTGGAAATAATTAATAAAACAACAAATAATATTACTTTATATAAACCTGAATTTAAGGATGATAATGAAAAACGTGCAATAAAAGTACAACAATATGCAGGGAGTGACGAATATTTTATTATTGAATATCATGAAAAACAAAATACATATAAAGATTATTCAGCAGACAGTAGTGGAATTATTGTATATCGCATAAATGAAAAACGAAAAAATAATGGTAATACATATGGTGGTAATCATGGAGAAGATGACCATGTATTTGTTTTTAGACCAAATGAACTCGTATTAGGACAAGGAAAAGGAAACTTAACAGAAGCTACTTTAAACAATACACGTAATATTTTAGGAAAAGAACTTGGAAAAAACAACGATGTTTTTGACAATAAAACAATTTACTATTCAGATGGTAGTAATTCTGGAATTGTTGTTGAAGTAATATCTCAAACAGACAAATCAGTTACATTTAATATAACTTTTCCAAATATACAAGGGGAAGGCAGTAAAGAGAAACCTTACCTAATTTATGATGTAAATAATTTCTTATATTTAATGAAAACAGAAACAAAAAATAAATACTATAAATTAATGAATGATTTAGATTTTGCAACAATAAAGAATTATCCTAAAATTGATTTTAAAGGAAATTTAAATGGTAATAATAAGACCTTAAAAAATGTTTCTGCACTTGGAACAGGAATATTTAATAATGTAGGAGATTATACAATTAGTTCTATTATCGAAAACTTAAATATCGAAAATATTAATGTGAATCCAGAAAAGGGAGAATCTCTTGGTGGTTTTGCAGTTACAATACAAAATACCATAGTAAGAAATATTCATTTAAAATCTGGCTCAGTAAAAAACATACAAAGCTTACAAGGAAACAATTTGAGCTGTACGGGAGGTTTTGTCGGAAATATTTATAATGATGCAACTATTGATAACTGTTCGACATCTCTTAATGTTTCATCAGAAAAAAATGTAGGTGGTTTTGTTGGAATTAATATGAACGCTATAATTAAAAATAGTTATGCAAATGGAAAAATAAGTGGAAATTCTAATGTAGGAGGTTTTATAGGAATACAATGTATTAGTGATAGTTACTATAATGTACCAAACAATGTATATTTTGATTATTCAAAAACAAAAATTTCAAAATCAGTTGGAGGGTATGCTGATGGTTTATTACATGATTTAAAAGTGCTTCCAGAAAACGATTTAGGAAAAGGAATTGTTGGTATTTCAGTTCCAGAAGAAGTAAATATTAACAAAGTAGGAGAAGCTAATTATTATGTTACAACAAATCCTAATACAAATCTTTCATTTTTAATAAGCTCAAGTGATTCTACAATTGTTAGATATACAAATAATAAAATACAGGGTTTAAAAAATGGTGTAGCTAGAATTTATGTAGATTTAAAAGTAGGAACACAGACAATGAGAATGCAAAGCAAAGTTAATGTAATTAACAGTTCAGAAGTTTCAGAAACAGAATTACTTAAACACTTTGGACTATATAAAAAAGATGGGTATGTAGTAGGATTTAAATTAGGTAGTAATGTATCTAATGTAAAACAAATGCTTTCAAGCTATCCTAATGTAACACTTTCTAGTTTTAAAGATGCTTATGGAAATGAAATTTCAAACGGAACAGTTTCGACTAATATGAAATTTACTTTAACATTTAATCAAAAACAGTATAATTATGTAGTTGTAGTAAAAGGTGATGTAAATGGAGATGGACTAATTTATGCAACAGACTATGTAAAAATTAAAAATCATATTATGGGAAAAACAAAACTTGAAGGAGCTTATTTAAAAGCAGCTGATATAAATAATGATAATAATATTTATGCAACAGACTATGTAAGAATAAAAAATTATATAATGGGTAAAGGAACAATAGAACAAAAATATTAAATGTTTATATATAAAAATACACTATAATATAATAATATAGTGTATTTTTATATATTATATTTGTATAATTCATGACTATAACACACTAAATGTATAATATCCCTAAATATAAATAATAAAAATAAAAAAACTTTACAATAAATTCTTGCTATTTTATTAATAATATTATATGATATTATAAGTGAAAAGTAACTTACAATAAGTATAGAGTATTGAAAGGGGTAAACAAACAAAATGAGAAAAGTAATAGTTAGCTTATTTGTAGTGTTTAGTATCTTTTGCCTAAACTCTGTATATGCTAGTTCTAGTAATGTATTAGAAGATTCAACCACAGGGCAAATTATACAAATTAAAGAAAAGCAAATGAATGAATTAAAAGATTATACGGAAAGTTATGGTTCAGAGGCATATGGATTTACTGCGTATTTATTAAATAAAGTTCGTATTTATAGTATACCACTTTGTTTTGTAGGAATTGCTGTAGGAGCTATTTGGCAGTATGTAATAGGTATTCGTAAATTAGATGTTCATGATAGAGGTTTATTTTTGATTGTAGGCTTTATTACAGTATTTGTAATATGCCAAGTGCTACCTTTAGTATTTGCAATCGTAGTAAAAGGATTTAGAAATTAATTTAAATTGGGGGAATAACAAATGAAAGTATTATTTGCCGTTAGTAATGAGAACATATCAGATTCAATTGTAAAAAAATATCAAAAAGATTATAAGGAGATTATTTCATACAAAAATGTTTATTACTTTAATGCAATTTTAAAAGAATTACAAAGAGATAAAACTTATGATAGAATTGTTATAAGTGAAGATTTAGAGCCATTTGCAAATAATGATTATGAAGCTATTGATCGTTTTTTATTTGATACATTAGATGGTATTAGTGATGAGGCAACAGACCAAGAAGGTGGAGATACACCTATTATATTAATTTGTTCTGATAGACGTGCAAAATCAGAGCAATTATTAGTAAAAATATTTGGAATAGGAATATATAGTGCTTTATTAGGACAAGATAGAAGTATTCAAAACGTATGTAATTTAATTCGTAAACCAAGAACCAAAAAAGAAGCTAAAATTTACTATAAAATTGAATCAGACGATGTTAGTTATCAATCTGAATCAGAAGATACTGTAAGTGAGGTAGAAATTCAAAATATTCGTGCACATTATAAAAAATTAGGAAAGAATGAAGAAGAATATGTTGAAAGTTTTAATAATATAGCATCACAATATACAGATTCACAATTAAGAGTAATTGCTAAGTTCTTGCCTTTAAATGTAAAAGTAGTATTAGAAAGAGATTCTTCTAAATATCAATCAATTATGGCATTTTCAGGAAATACTCAACAACAAGTTAAAAAGCCAGAGGCAAAAAAAGATGATGCTTTAAAGATTGATTTTATAGAAAATCAATTAAATAAACAAAAACTAACAAAACCAGTCATTGTTCCTTCAGCAGTTAATGCAGATAATGTTAAAAAGCTAACTAAACAACAAGAAAATACAATAGTACCTAATATACAAACAAAACAAAGTCCACAAGTAAATCTATTTGACTTTGGAGATGAGGTAATAGAAAAGGAAAAAGAAGAAAAAATAGAAAAAATAAATGAAGAATCACCAAAAAGAGGAAGAGGAAGACCTAAAAAAGTATTAACACCTGAAGAACAAGCAAAAAAAGAAATGACACCAAAAAGAGGAAGAGGAAGACCTAAAAAAATAGATTCAACAGAAGATATAAAACAAGTAAAGCCACCTGTTAGTAGTGGTGTAGATTTATTTAATTTAGATGAAGAAGTAGAACAAACAGGACAAAAACCAACATTACCAGGATTTGATGATGAATATGACAAAACAAATGAACAAGTTTATTCACAACAACAAGAAACACACACAGATTTTCAAGCACAAACATCAAATCCAAATGTAAGCGAAATAATAAAACAAGATGTAAATTCTAGTATAAACATAGAAAATTTACTATCAAATGATAAAAAGATAGTTTCTTTTGTAGGAACAACAAAGAATGGAACATCATTTTTAATTAACAACTTGGCTGAATTATTTGCTTCAATGGGAATTAATACAGCTATTTTAGATGTAACAAAAAATAAAAATTCTTATTTTATTTATACAAAAAATGAAGAAACATTAAGAAGAGTAGCTATTAATTGTATGGAAAATTTAGAAAAAGGAATACCAGAAGGAATACAAGTAAGCAAAAACTTAACTGTATATACATCACTTCCAGCAGAACCAAAGGATAATAATATACAAGAAGTATTAAAAACATTAGTTAAAAATTATTCTTTAGTATTAATTGATTGTGATTTTAATACTCCATTTGAATATTTCCAAAGTTCACAAGAAATTTATTTAGTACAAAGTATGGATATATTAACAATCCAACCATTTACAGCATTTTTAAGAGATTTGAAAGCAAAGAATATATTAACACAAAATAGAATTAGAATTGTTATTAATAAACAAGCTAGAATTAGAAGTCTAAATCCAAAAATAGTAATAGGTGGTATGTCTTTTTATAATGATCCATCAATGTCTTTTATGACAGAATTATTTAATAAAGATAATGTAAAATATTGTACAATTCCATTTGATGAAAATGTATATACAAAATATTTAGAAGGATTAGTAAATTGTAAAATTTCTTTAAATGGATACCCAAAAAATTTTATGGGAGCATTAAAAGAACTTGGGAATATGGTATATCCTTTATTAAATAGTAAATATAAATCAGTTGATAGTTATAACAATAAGAAAAAGTTTTTTTAAGATAAAGTATAAATAGATAAAAAGTATAAAAAACAAATTAATAGAGGTGAAAATAAAGTGACATATTTATTAATAGTTCTTGTTGCAATTATTATTGCTCTTATGATTTATAATATTGTAATTTATAGAAGAATTCAAAATTTAGGAACAATAAATCAAAAAATTACAAGTTTAAATGTATTACAAGATTTTATGAATACTATAGGAGAATATTCAAGTGTTGATGAAAAAATTGAAAAGATAAATGAAATTGTAATTGAAAAATATAATATTAAATATTCTACTATTGTAATGTTTGATGGTGCAGAATATAAAATTAAAACATCAAATGTTCAAGAACAACATTGGGAAGCATTAAGAAATCTTCATAACCAAGAAATATTTAAAGATAGTATACAAACAGCTACTCCTAAATATGTTACAGTAAATAGTGAAAAAGAACGTTTACCTTATCAAACAATGGAATTTGGAAGAGCAAAATCAGCTATGTTTTTTCCATTATATATAGATAATATATATATAGGATACTGGATAATAGAAAGTGGAGAAGCACATGCATTTGATAAAATTGATTCAACAATTTTAGAAGTAGTAAAAGAAAATATCATATCAGTATATAAGACAATTTCATATCAAAATACAATTGAAAATATTACAAGAAAAGATAAGTTTTCAGAACTAAATTCAGCTGAATATCTATATGGAAAAGGAAAATATACAATTGATAAATATTCAAACTCTACAGTATGTATGTTTACAATTACTAATATAGAAGAAATTAACAGAAAATATTCAAGACAAACAGGAAATGATATTATTTCTGAGGTTAGCTTGCATATTAAAGAAAGTATATCTTCTGAATATATATTTGTAAGATATATGGGACCAAAATTTGTTATAGTTTTTTCAGGAGTAGATTTGCAAAGTGTAGTAGAATTTGTACAAGACTTAAAAAATAGTATAGAAGATATTGAAATACAAGAAGTTATTCCAGAAGGAAGAAAATTAAAAAAGAATGAAGAACCAAGATATGTAAGTGCAAAATTAAATTTTGTTTTAACAACATATTATAAAGGTACAGCATTAGAAAATGTTACAAAAAAACTAGAAGAATATTTAGACAATGCAGATAAAAATGAAAGTGATATAAATAATATATAAGAAAGGTAGGAATATAGAAATTATGGATATGGACAAAACAATGAGTTTTACTGTAGAAAAGGATAAAAATGTAAGAGCAAGAGAAATTCTAAAAACAGTATATCAAGCATTATTAGAAAAGGGATATAATCCAATTAATCAAATTGTTGGTTATATTTTATCAGGAGATCCAACTTATATTACATCACATAAAGATGCTAGAAATTTAATCCGTTTAATTGAAAGAGATGAACTATTAGAAAAAATGGTAAAAAATTATATAGGATTAGATGAATAATATGCGTATATTAGGAATTGATTATGGAGATGCAAGAGTAGGTATTGCAATTTCGGACCCTTTAAAAATTACAGCACAAGGGCTAGAAACAATCCATTATAATGGAAATGATAAAATTGTATTAAAACGATTAGAAGAAATTTTTCATTTATATGAAATTGATACAATTGCAATTGGAATGCCTTTTAATATGAATGGTACAAGCTCAAATAGGGTAGAAATTACAAAATCTTTTATACATAAATTAAAATGCAAGTTTAATAATGTATTAATAGTACCAATAGATGAAAGATTAACAACAGTTGCAGCCCATAAAACAATGAATTTTTTAGAAATTAATAAAAAAAAGAAAAAAGATATTGTAGATACTATATCTGCCATATATATATTAGAAATTTATTTAAATCAAAATAAGAAAGATTATTAAACAAGTATAGGAAGACAAAAAAAGTAAATAATAGAATTGTTATTAAAATTGTAGAGATACATTATATATAAATTTGAAAGGAGAAAAGAAAAATATGGATGAAAACAATATTCCAGAGGAGGAAGTAGATAATATCATTGTATTAAATGATGAAAATGGAGAAGAAGTTAAATTTGAATTCTTAGATTTAGTAGAATTAGATGGAGAAGAATATGTTGTATTGCTACCAGTAGAAGAAGCAGATGAAGAAGAACCAGGAGAAGTTGTTATTCTTAAAGTAGAAGATACAGAAGATGAAGAAGAAGAATCTTATGTTAGTGTGGATGATGAGGAAATATTAAATCAAGTATTTGAAATGTTTAAAGAAAAATTTAAAGATGAATTTAATTTTGTTGATGAAGACTAATTTTTAATAAAATGGAGAATAGATAATCTTTGTAAAAAGAAAATCTATTCTTTTTTATTAAAAATTTATAATGCTAAAAAAACAAAGAGCAAATATAATTAAAAAGAATTTGTAAAAATTGGAATATTAAGAAAACATATTGTTAAAGTAAGCAAAATATAGTATAATAAAACATGTTAATATATGGGGGCGTAAATGGTTTCGACAGCAATCTAGCAATATAAATAGCGAGTAGTGGAATCTTGCTTGGCCACTTTAAAAATGTAAGAAATAAATATAAACGCTAGAAATAACGAAGTAGCATTAGCTGCCTAAGTTGCAGCTACATCTTTTATAAAATACCTACGATTTATAAAAGGTGTTAAATTAGTAGGAAAACAAAGCTATTTTGTGCTTCCAAAATAGTGGGTATATAGAAGCTACTATTTTAATTCGTTTGTTTGTTAATGAATAAAAATAGGAAAATAAATAACAAACTGCACTCGGAGAAATTTATATGAAAGGGTTGACTGGACAGGAGTTCGACTCTCCTCGCCTCCACCAAGAATATTACTTTTAGCCATATTTTTATATTGATATTCAAAAAAGTAATGGATTTATGGCACAAAAACGATAATTACGAAGGTATAGTTATTTAAAAGAAAGCGGAGTAGATAATTCTACTCTACTTTCTTTATATTCATAGCACAATTAAAACAAATCTGTTTATTTTTATAACTAGCTAATTTTTTAGTAGAACCACAAAATATGCAAGTAGGTTCATATTTTTTCAACATAATCATATCACAATTAATAAAAATTTCAATTGGGTCTTTTTCACATATCTTGAACTTATTCCTAAGTTCCATAGGAATAACGACTCTTCCAAGATTATCAGCACGTCTTATAATACCAGTACTTTTTAACATTTTTTACCTCCTTAACAAATGATATACCATATATTGGATATACTAATACATGGTATATCATAAAAAGGTAAATGTCAAATAGGTTATTTGTTGTTACAATATCTATGAAGGTGAGGAACTATGGAGAGAGCAATTCTAAAAATAAGCAAAGTAAATTATGGAAAAATGACTTTGCAAATAGATAAGATGATGTTAAAGAAATATAATAAAAATATTGAAAATGATATAACTATTAATAAATTAGCAGTTATGACTGGTACAAAATTTGAAACTATGAAAAGATATGTTAAAAATGAAATTACAAGAGTAGATTTTGATTTATTAAGTAGAATTTGTTATGTACTTAATTGTGACTCAAATGATATAATTAAATATGAAAAATAAAAACGCAAGTCTTCCTCTGTCTTATATTTTTCCAAAATGGATTTAAAGTATTCTTTTTAAGATTATTTATGATTTTATCTTGTTAATAAAAATAGTATAAAATTTAAATAATGTGTAACGAAATCGAATTTTTTACGTCTTATATAAATAGAGTGAGTGTGATAATTTAAAAAACAATTAATAAAAATGTAGCACAATAAAATTTTGTAAAATATATTGCAAAGTAAAAAAAATTGTGCTAATATATTATTTACATGTAGGGGTATAGTGTCAATGGTTAGCACGATGGTCTCCAAAACCACAAGTCTGAGTTCGAGTCTTAGTACCCCTGCCATAAATATATTAAAAGGGAGTAGCTTTGGAAATTGCTAATCAACAGACTCGATATTTTGTATATCTGGTTAGTAAGCTTATAGAAAATATAAGTTAAGCAAGACTTTTAAATAAATTTTTAAATCTTAAAAATTTATTTAAAAGTCTTGCTTTTTTGTATAAATTAGATAAAGCAAGAAAAAATAAAAATATGATGGGAGAGATGAAATTTGGAAAAAAATTGGTTTTCAAAAACAATTAAACAAACACTACAAGAATTGCAAACAGATTTAGAAAAAGGATTAACAGATGAACAAATAAACTCTAAACGTGAAGAATATGGATTTAATGAATTAAAGGCAAAAAGGAAAAAGACATTAATTCAAAAATTTATAGAACAATTTAAAGACTTTACTATAATTGTATTAATTATTGCAGCAATAGTATCTGGAATTGTTGGTATATCTGAAGGGGAAGGAATAACAGACACTATTATAATTTTAATTGTTGTTATATTAAATGCAATTATTGGAGTAGCACAAGAATCAAAAGCTGAAAAATCATTAGAAGCATTACAAAAATTAAGTGATCACGCATCTAAAGTTATAAGAAATGGAAAAATGGAAATTATTCCATCAAAACTTTTATTACCAGGAGATGTCGTTATATTAGAAACAGGTGATTATATTCCAGCAGATTTAAGAATAGTAGAAGCAATAAATTTAAAATCACAAGAGTCAGCTCTAACAGGAGAATCAGTTCCAGTAGAAAAGCAAGTAAATGAGATTAAAGATGAAAAAATAGGAATTGGAGATAGAACTAATATGTTATTTTCCTCTAGCTTAATTACTTATGGTAGAGGAAAAGGAATTGTTGTTGAAACTGGTATGAATACACAAGTAGGAAAGATTGCTAGTATGCTAGATAATACAAATGAAACTGTAACACCATTACAAGAAAAATTAAATACATTAGGAAAAACACTGGGAATGGCAGCTTTAGCAATTTGTGCAATTATTTTTATTATAGGATTATTTTATGGAAAAGAGCCAATCCATATGTTTATGACAGCGGTAAGTTTAGCAGTGGCTGCAATTCCAGAAGGATTAGTAGCAGTATCTACAATTGTTCTTGCAATTGGAGTACAAAAAATGGTAAAGAAAAATGCTATAGTAAAAAAATTACCAGCAGTAGAGACATTAGGAAGTGCTAGTGTTATTTGTTCTGATAAAACAGGAACATTAACACAAAATAAAATGACAGTAAAAAAATTATATTATAATAATACAATATTAAATATAGAAGATATTAAACAAATAAATGAAGAAGCAAAAAAACTAGTATTAGCAAGTATGCTTTGTAATGATACAAAAATTGCACCTAATTTAACACTAAAAGGAGATCCAACAGAAACAGCATTAGTGGATATGGCATTTAAACTAGAATTTGAACCTTCAATTTTTGAACAAATGCCACGTGTGGAAGAAATACCATTTGATTCAGATAGAAAATTAATGACAACAGTTCATAAAGTAGCAAATAAGTATATTGTTTATACAAAAGGAGGAGTAGATGAATTACTTAATTGTTCAAATGGTTATATAATAAGAGGAGAAATAAAGTATGATTTAGAGGAATTTAAAAAAGAAATCCAAAGACATAATATAGAAATGGCAAGTGATGCTTTAAGAATATTAGCATTAGGTTATAAAGAATTAGATCATATGCCTAAAAAAGAAGAAATACAAAAACTTGAAAGTGATTTAATCTTTATTGGTATGGTAGGAATGATAGATCCACCAAGACAAGAAGCAAAAATAGCAGTAGAAAAATGTAAAACTGCTGGAATCAAAACTGTTATGATAACAGGAGACCATAAAATAACTGCAATTGCTATTGCAAAATCATTAGGAATTTTAAAAAATGAAGAAGAAGCATTAACAGGTAAAGAATTAGAAGAAATGACAGATGAGCAATTAACAAATAATATTAGAAACTATTCAGTATATGCAAGAGTATCACCAGAACATAAAGTACGTATTGTAAAAGCATGGAAGGCACAAGGGGAAATTGTTGCAATGACTGGAGATGGTGTAAATGATGCACCAGCACTTAAAACAGCAGACATTGGTTGTGCAATGGGAATGGTTGGCACAGATGTTGCAAAAGAAGCAGCAGATGTTATATTAACAGATGACAATTTTGCAACTGTTGTATCAGCAGTAGAAGAAGGAAGACGTATTTATGATAATATTTTAAAAGCAATACAATATTTATTATCTAGTAATGTAGGAGAAATTCTTGTATTATTTGTAGCAATTCTATTAACACCACTTATTGCTAAATGGTTTGGAATTACTAATATTAGTGCATTAGAACCACTTCTTCCAATTCATATACTATGGATTAATTTAGTAACAGATGCACTTCCAGCATTAGCACTTGCATTTGATCCAGCAAATAAAGATATTATGAAGAGTAAACCAAAAGATTCTAAATTAGGAATCTTCACTAAAGGAATGGTTTTTAGAGTTATATATCAAGGTATTATGATAGGAACATTAACATTAATCGCATTTTTAATAGGGCTTTCAACAACAAATATTGAAGGAACAAAAGAATATATAGAACATGTAAAAATTGAAATAGGTCAAACTATGGCATTTTCAGTTTTAGCATTATCACAACTTGTACATGTGTTTAATATAAGAGATAATAAAAATTCTATTTTTAAAACAAAACCATTTAATAATATGAAATTAATTTTAGCAATTTTAGTATCAGCATTATTAATGATTACAATTTTATTAATACCTACTTTAAGACAGATATTTAGTATTTGGGCATTACCAGTAGAAAACATTTTAGAAGTAATTTGTTTAGTATTTGCACCAATTATAATTGTAGAAATTTTCAAATTATTAAAAATAAATACTACAAAAGATGAATAATAAGAAAAAAATTCATTTTTTCCTATATAATAAAAAAGTTCTAGAGGAATACCAAATTTCTCTGGAATTTTTTTATAGTTTTATAAAAAAAATACTATTAAAAAATTTTTTTTTAGTGTATAATAACATCATGTACGACAAAAAATATGAAAAGAGGACAAAAAAGTGCTATATGATTTAATAGAAGTAACACCGAAACTAAATAAAAAGAAAGTAGTAATTACAGTTATTATAGTAGTATTAATAATAGCTCTTATTAGTTTCGCTATTTTTTATTATACAAATCCAAAATTATTTAATTCAAATAATAATACACAAAAAGGGGAATTAATTAAGCAACAAAATAAAGATTTATCGCAACAAATAAACAATGAAAAACAAAAACATATAGCAAAAGTTAATTTTTTACCAGTATATTCAGAGCAAGCTAAAAATAAATTAAATAATATATATAATTCAAATGAAAAAGTAGTATATTTAACATTTGATGATGGTCCATCAAAAACAGTAACACCTCTAATATTAGATTTATTAAATAAAGAAAACATTAAAGCAACATTTTTTGTACTTGGAAGTAGAGTAGAATTAAATCCAGATGTTTTAAAAAGAGAATATGAAGAAGGACATTTTATTGCAAATCATGGATATTCTCATGTGTATTCGAATATTTATAGTAGTACAGACTCTGTATTAGAAGAATACAATAAAACCCAACAAGCGATTCAGAATGCATTAGGAATTGAATATGATGGACATTTATTTCGTTTTCCAGGTGGCTCTAATGGCGGAAAATACAATAATTTAAAAAAAGATGCAAAAGTATTATTAGAAACCAATCAAATTGCATATATAGATTGGAATGCATTAAGTGGAGATGCTGCTGGTGCAAAAACAAAAGAAACTTTATTAGAAAATATTAAAACATCTGTGGGTGAAAAAAATACAGTAGTTATTTTAATGCATGATGCAGGTGATAAAATATTAACATATGAAATATTACAAGATGTAATAACTATGTTAAAAGAAAAAGGATATATTTTTAAAAATTTTTATGATATAATGAGTTAATAAGTATTGACATATTACTATTTTAGAAATACAATAATTTAAAATATAGTTAAAAATAAAAAGGAGAGTGAGTATATGCCACTTGTAACAACAAAAGAAATGTTTAAACAATCTATGAAAGAACATTATGCAATAGGTGCATTTAATGTAAATAATATGGAAATAATACAAGGAATTATTGATGCTGCAAAACAAGAAAATTCACCAGTCATTTTACAGGCATCATCAGGAGCGATAAAATATGCAAGAATAAATTATCTAATGAAAATGATTGAAGCAGCAGTTGAAGAAGCACCTAATATTCCAATTGCTATTCATTTAGATCATGGAGCAGATTTTGAAACTTGTAAAATGTGTATTGATGCAGGTTTTACATCTGTTATGATAGATGGTTCAAAATATGATTTTGAAGAAAATGTAGCACTTACAAAAAAAGTAGTAGATTATGCACATGCTAATGGAGTTGTAGTAGAAGCAGAACTTGGAAAATTAGCAGGAGTAGAAGATGATGTTAATGTATCAGAAAGTGATGCTATATATACAGACCCATTACAAGCAAAAGAATTTGTAGAAAAAACTGGATGTGATTCTTTAGCAATTGCAATAGGAACAAGTCATGGTGCATATAAATTTAAAGGAGAAGCAAAACTTAGATTTGATATATTAGCTAAAATAAAGGAATTAATTCCAAATACACCAATTGTATTACACGGAGCATCTACTGTTATTCCAGAATTAGTACAAATGTGTAATAAATATGGAGCAGATATTCCTGGAGCAAAAGGAGTACCAGATGCAATATTACATGAAGCAAGTTTAAAAGGAGTATCGAAAATTAATGTAGATACAGATTTAAGGCTTGCTATGACTGCACAAATTAGAAAAGTATTTGCAGAAGAACCAAGCACATTTGATCCAAGAAAATATTTACAACCAGCAAGAGAAGAAATTAAAGAAACAGTTGCTCATAAAATAAAAGAGGTATTTGGCTCTAGCAATAGAGTTTAAATATATAAAAATTAAATTAAAGAAGGGGAGAAAAAGAATGAAAAAACTAACAAAATTAGGATTATTAGCAATTATTATGCTAATGGTAGTAGTACTTTTAACAGGATGTGCTAAAAAAGAAGAAAATAGCCTAGAAGGGTTAGCAGTATTTTCAGAAGAAGAAACAACAGATTATACAACATTTAGTGAAATGGAAGGAGTTACATTTAAATACCCATCTAACTATGTTTCTGTAGGAAAAGCAGATAATCCAATTTATATGGATCCAGATGTAGCAGGAGCAAGCATTAATATTCTTAGTTCTAATATGCCATCTACTTTAACATTTGAAGGATATGTAGATGCATCAATTCCTGGAATTAAAAAGGAAATGACAATTAATGGAGACATTAAAAAAGAGTATATTAATCTAAATGGAACAAAAGCTGCAAAATTAGATTATGTTGCAAGTAGTGAAAATGGAAATATTGCAATTACACAAATCTTAATTGTAAAAGATAAAAAAGCATATATATTAACATTAGGTTCACTTGAAACAGATGCTGATAAAGTAAATGAAAAATTTGATAAAATAATAAAATCATTTAAATAATAAAATAAGAAAAGAACTATAAAGTTCTTTTCTTATTTTATTCATTTATTATTATAGTGTATAAAATTAGTGTTCTTTAATTAATTTTGCAATATCATAAATAAGTTTATTTTTTTCTGCAGGACAATCTTTTAACAAATAAAAAAGATCATCATTTAAATATTGCTTTGAAGCTGTAGAAGTGCCATTTAATATTTCACCTTCTGTTACTTCTAATAATTCACAAAGTTGAGATAATCTTTTTAAACTAACCTCAATAGTGCCTCTTTCTACTCTACTAAGAAACGCAATTGAGACATCTAATTGTTCAGCTAAATTTTCTTGAGTTAAATGTTTTTTTATACGAGCAATTTTAATTCGATTACCTATAATTTTGTAGTCTAAAGCCATATTCATCATCCTTCCTATATGTATGAATATAGCACTAGTTAGTATATGTTAACAGAAACAATAAGGTTGATATTTACATATAAATAAAATTAAAAAAGATTAATAAATATGTCAGCAATAGATTTTAAAACAAAATTATTCTTATATAAACTAATTAACCAATTTTTTGTAAATGGAATTTTCCATATTAAAAAAGATAATAATATAAATGCTAGAACAGTTAAAACAAATGCTAGAAGATTTTTTAGTTTACTTTTAATAGGATGATAATATGATTCATAATATGGAGGGGTTGGTTGTTCATAATAAGAATTTTTTTTATATTCTTGTGAATAATCATTATCAAATGAATAAGAATTTGCATTAATATTATTTACATTAAAATTGTAATCATTCATATTTTTGTTATTTTTTAAAAGATTTAATTCTAATTGTAAATTACGAACTTGTTCTGCTAAAGATTCTTTTTCGTTATAAAGTAAATTAAGTTCATTTGATTTTTCAAATTCTAATTCTTCTGAATAAGCTTTACGTGTATCTTTATTTGATAAAACTTCATAAGCCTCATTAATTTTTTTAAATTCTTCCTCAGCCCATTGTTTTTTTTCTTGAGGTTGTGTATCTGGATGATAACGTTTTGCAAGTAATTTAAATGCCCTTTCAATCATTTCTGAAGATGCATGAATATCAACTTCTAATATTTCATAATAATTTTTCATATATTTATTCTCCATTATAATATAAAAATATCATAACATAAAAATAAAAAAAAATCGATAGATTACTTGCAAAAAAAGATAAGTTATTATAAAATAATAACAGAAAATTTGTTTGTGAAAGTGGGAGGTAAAAATGCTTGCATATATTAAAGGAACATTAGAAATGAAATTTGATAACTATATTGTAATAGATGTAGGAGGACTTGGATATAAAATATTTATGAGTGAAAAAGCATTAGAAGAAGTTGGCAATATTGGAGATAATGTAAAAGTGCATACATATTATCGTGTAAGAGAAGATGATATTAGTATTTATGGATTTTTAACCAATGAAGAATTAAAAATGTTTGAATTATTACTAGGAGTAAGTGGAATTGGAGCAAAATCTGCAATTACAATGTTATCTAATATAACACCATCTAGTTTTGCACTTGCAATTATTACTAGTGATACGTCTAAATTAGTTAAAATTCCAGGAATTGGAGCGAAATCTGCAGCAAGGATTATATTAGAATTAAAAGATAAAATAAAAACAGTAGAAGCAAAAGAGCAAGAGACAAAATTACTAGTTAAAGAAGCATTTGTAGATAATAATAAATTACAAGAAGCAATTTCTGCTTTGCAAGTATTAGGTTATAACAAAAAAGAAATAGAAAAAGTGTTTGAAAAAATTAATATACAAGATTTAACATTAGAAGATATAATAAGAAAAGGATTATCAAATTTAGCAAAATAAGGAGAATAGAATATGGATTTATCAAAACCTTTAGCTTATCGTATGAGTCCTAAAACATTGGATGAATACGTAGGACAAGAACATATATTAGGACAAGATAAAATTTTATATAGAACCATAAAAGCAGATAGACTATCTAGTATTATTTTATGGGGACCACCAGGATGTCGGAAAAACCTCACTTGCACGAGTTATCAGTCAAACTACAAAATATAAATTTACGAAAATAAATGCAGTTAACTCTGGTGTTGGAGAAATCAAAAAAGCAATTGATGAGGCAAAAAACGTATTTTTAAATCCAAGTGGAAAATGTATTTTATTTATAGATGAAATACATCGTTTTAATAAATTACAACAAGATGCACTTTTACCATTTGTAGAAGATGGAACTGTTATTTTAATTGGAGCGACAACAGAAAATCCATATTTTGAAGTAAACAAAGCTTTAATTTCAAGGTCAATTGTATTTAAATTAGAACCATTAACTACAAATGATATCTTTAAAGTATTAAAAATGTCATTACAAAGAGAAGATGGATTAAAAAGTTTTAATGTGAAAATAGAAGACGAAACTTTACAAAAAATTGCTGAAGTTTCAGCAGGAGATGTAAGAACAGCTCTTAATGGATTAGAAGTAGCAGTTCTTACAACAAAGGTAAATAAAGATGGATATATTTATATTACTAATGAAATCGCAGCAGATAGTATAAGAAGTAGAAAAGCTATTTTTGATAAAAATGGAGATAGTCATTATGATAATATTAGTGCATTTATAAAATCTATGCGTGGAAGTGATGCTGATGCAACAGTATTTTATTTAGCAAGAGCACTAAATGGAGGGGAAGATCCTGTATTTCTTGCAAGAAGAATGGTAATTTTAGCAGCAGAAGATGTAGGAATGGCAAATCCAAATGCTCTTGTTATTGCAACATCTGCAATGCAAGCTGTTAGTATGGTAGGTATGCCAGAAGCTAGAATTATTTTAAGTGAAGCCGCTATTTATCTTGCAAAATCTAAAAAATCTAATGCAAGCTATTTGGCAATTAATAAAGCATTAGACGATGTAAAAAACAAAGATACAGGAACTATACCAATGCATATAAGAAATGCACCAGCCAGTGATATGGAGCAATTTGGATATGGAGATGGTTATAAATATCCACATGACTATAAAGGTCATTTTATACAACAACAATATTTACCAGATAAAATGCTAGGAACAAAGTATTATATAAAAGATGATACAGTAGATTAACTAAGCATTTTATACAAATTTTATTGTATTAAATTTGTATAAAAATAAATATAATAAGAATGATTAATATTGTGAAAATATAATATTAATCATTCTTATTTTGTTCATCTGGAATATATTCTAATAGTTCTGATATTTCACAATCAAAAACTTTACAAATATTATTTAAATGTTTGACATCAAATCTTTTGATTTCTTCATAATACATTTTTGAAACTGTGGCAGGTCGAATTCCAGTAAGATCAGCTAATGACTTTTGTGTCATTTTATGTTTTCCTAATAAATCCGAAAGTTTAATTTTTAACATAATTTTCATCCTTTCATTTATACTTTAATGGTATTTTTTTGTATTTTATCACTTAATGAATTAAAATTACATAAATGCAAATAAATATAACGCAAAAAGTAATTATTAACAACATAAGAGTAAAGAAACAAATTAATATATTCATTAGAAAAGTATAAAAACATAAAAAAGAACAAATACTATTTGTAAATAAAAAATAAAGGTGTAAAAAAATGGTAAAAAAAATAGTAATTGGTTTTATAGCAGGTATTGTAAGTGGTTTATTTGCAACAGGGGGTGGGATGATAGTAGTTCCAGCATTAGTTTACTTACTAGGAGTAGAAGAAGGAAAAGCAAGAGCTACTTCATTATTTGTAATTTTACCAATGGTAATTACAAGTGGTATTTTTTATTATAAAAATGATTATATCAATTGGAAAATTGGTGTATTGTGTGCAATAGGAGGTACAATAGGAGGTTTTTTAGGCTCTAAATTTTTAAAAAAAATACCAGATATTTATTTGAAAATTTCTTTTACTATTTTTTTAATATATGTATCAATTAAAATGATAATAGCTTAAAAAGGAGGAAAAAGTGGAAATTGTAATTGGAGTTATATCTGGATTTGTAAGTCGGTATGGGAATGGGTGGAGGAACTATTTTAATATTATGTCTTTCAATGTTTTTAGGAATTGAACAACACATTGCACAAGCTAGTAATTTAGTATTTTTTATTCCAACTTCTATTGTTGCAATTATAACTAACATTAGACAAAAATATATTGACTTTAAAATAGGGATTCCTATAGCAATATCTGGAATAATTGGTGCAGTAATAGGAGCAATAATAGCAAATAATTTAGATGTAATTCATTTAAAAAAATATTTTGGAATTTTTCTAGCATTAATTGCAATGTGGGAAATTTATTCTTTGGTAAAAAAGTATATATATACGAAAAAAAGACATAATAAATATATGAATACAAAAATTTAAGGAGGAAGTATTATGAAATTTGTAAAAGGTATGGTTATGGGAACATTATTATCAGCTGGAGTAGTAATGTTATATAATGAAAAAAACATGATGAAGAAAAATAAGATGATGAAAAAAGGAAAACAATTAATAAAAAAGATGGGAATCATTTAAGATTTCCATCTTTTTTAGGATTATTCACAGTCGCAGTCGCATTCACGTTTGCATTCTGGTTTGCAATTATTATTTCCAATAAAACAATCACATTTATCCATTTTTACGCCTTTTAAACATTTACCTTCATGACCACATTTAGCACATACACTAACATGTTTAACTTGATCTACCCAAAAATTAATTTCATATTTTTTGTCTGGGCAAAGAGGACCAAATACAAATTCTCCTTCTTCATCTGTAAAAGTATGAGAAACTGGTCTTCTTTCTTCTTTACCACATTCACAAACTACTTCAACTAATTTAACAACTGCATCACAAACTGGCTCTTTGTAACAATCACGAATAACACCATAAATAACATTTCTATTATCACATGGTAATGTGATATCTAAATCAAATTGCTTTCCACAAGCGATTGCACCATCTATATCAACTATTGGGCAACATGGTTTTTCAAAATCCATAAAAATCTACCTTCCTTTTTTATATTTGCTTATATTAAGCTACAATATATAATATGAAGATTCGACAAAAAAGTGATAAAAAAAGACTTAAAATTTTATTGAAAAACAAATTGAAATATGATATAACAAATACATAAATTTTAGGAAGGATGAAAAAATATATATGAATAACAAAAAAAGAACAAAAAAAGAACTTATGGTAAAAATTATGGCATTTATTTTAGCAGGATTAATGGTTTTAGCAACTGCTACAACATTAATTTATTATTTAATTGTAATGTAAAAAAGAGGTAAAAATATGACAAATGGTTTTGGAATAAATTTTCAAAGGTTTTACGAGGAAATTATATTAGGGTATGTTACATCATTATATGATAACCCTATTAATTTAATAATTTTAATAATAGATATTTCAATTGTTATTTTTCTAGCTACTAAATTAGTTCTATTCGCTAAAAATTCTAGGGCTTGGCAATTGTTAAAAGGAATTTGTTTTTTAATAATTGCAAGTGTATTGAGTTATGTATTACAATTAAGAATTTTGAATTTTTTACTGAATATTGTAATGACATGGGGGGTATTTGCACTAATTGTTATATTTCAGCCAGAACTAAGAAGAGCATTAGAACAATTAGGAACAAATAAATTTACAAGATTTTTTGGAATTGATAAGGATATTGCAACAAAAACAAAAGAAGATATATATAAGATTATTATTGCTGCAATAGAGCTTTCTAAGGCAAGAACTGGAGCATTAATAGTAATAGAAAGAGATATTCAAATTAAAGATATTATTGCAACAGGAATTGCTATAAATTCTGAAGTATCACCACAATTATTAGTAAACATATTTGTCCCTAACACTCCACTTCATGATGGAGCAGTAGTTATATCTAGTAATCAAATAGCAGCTGCTGCATGTATGTTGCCACTTGCAAGTGATACAGATATTGCAAAAGAATTAGGAACAAGACATAGAGCAGCAATTGGAATATCTAAAGAATCTGATGCAATTGCAGTAGTAGTTTCAGAAGAAACTGGAAAAATATCAATTGCAAAGGATGGAACATTAATTGCAGATGTAACAGAAGAAACAATGAAAAAGATTTTAATTAAAAATATTGTTAGTAAACGTTTTGATGAAGAAAAAATAAGTAAACTTGAAAGATTAAAGCATATTAATTTTCCAATAGAAAGAAATAAAAAGACTAAAAATGAAGAATCAAAAAAGAATTAAGTAAAAACACACTATTAGAGTGTGTTTTTATATGAATTTATAAATTGCTTCTGCAAAACCTGCATTTTCGGAACTGTTTGTAGTAACATAGGTAGCTACTTTTTTTACTTCTTCATAAGAATCAGAAAGAGTAGCACTTGTACCAGAAGCTTGCATCATATCAATATCATTAAGATTATCTCCAATTGCCATAACATCAGAGCGAGGAACATTTAAAAAATTACTAAGATATTCTAAAGCATATCCTTTTCCAATATGTATTGGTGTAATATCTAAATATTCATATTCTGTATTAATAATTTTATCTTTATAATATCCCTTTTTTTGTATTAAAGTAACATTCAAATGAAATTTTGATAAAATTTCATTTTTTAAGTTAGATAAATTTTCTTTGCTAGAAATAACTAGTTTTAAAATAGGTGTTTGATTTTTAAGAATATAATCTTTTACATTTTCTATAATTTTAAAAGACAAATTTTTAGTATCTTGTTTTCCATTTAAAATGTAATTCCTAAGATCCATATATTGTAATTTTTCAGTAATTATTTCTAATTCACTATATACATGAATATGTAAGTTATAAGATTTTGCTAAATCATAACAAGCTATAAAATCATTAATTGGTAATAAATTTTTATAGATTTCTTCTCCAGTCTTTAAATTAATAATTTGTGTACCATTACCAAAAATTCCATAAGAGGCATTGCATTTATCACATATATTCTTTGTAATAGAATATGTTTTACCAGTACAAATAGCAAAATCTATATTTTTTTTATTAATATCTTCGATAGCAATTAAATTTCCATTTGGTATAAAATTATTGTGGTCAACTAAAGTACCATCTAAATCACTTGCAATTAATTTAATTGGCATTTTTTAAAACCTCCTATTTTTGTAAAAATTAATTTAGTTTTAAATTATTGTATCATATATTATAAAGTAATAGTAGCTAAATTTAAAAAAATAAGTTATAATAAATTAATATTTACAATTTTTGTACTATTACTTAAACCAAATATTAAACTATATTTATAATAATAAAAAAGGTAAAATGGAGAAAATTATGAGAAATATAAAATTAACAATAGAATATGATGGAAGTGGATTTAATGGATGGCAAAAACAGAAAGACAAATTAAATATACAAGGAACAATTGAAGAAGTAATAAAGAGTATAACAAAAGAAGAAAGTATAGAACTAAATGCTTCACGGAAGAACAGATGCAGGCGTTCATGCATTTAATCAAATTGCTAATTTTAAAACAAATTCTAATTTACCAATAGATAAATTTGCTATTGCAATTAATTCAAGGATAAAAAAGAGTATTGTTATAAAATCAGCACAAGAGGTAGAACAAAGCTTTCATGCAAGATATGCATGTAAGAAAAAGACATATGAATATATTATAGATAATTCTAAATATGGAAGTGCTATTTATAGAAATCTAAAATATCATATTCCGCAAAAACTAGATGTTATAAAAATGCAAAAAGCAGTCAAGTACTTTATAGGAGAACATGATTTTAAAGCTTTTAGAGCAAGTGGTACTAGTAGTAAAAGCAGTATAAGAATAATTTATAATGCAGAAGTTATAAAAGAAGATGAGAACATTAAAATTAGATTAACAGGAAATGGTTTTTTATACAATATGGTTCGTATTATTTCTGGAACGTTAGTAGATGTAGGCTTTGGAAAAATTAATCCAGAAGACATTTTAACTATAATACAAAAAAAGGATAGAACAAATGCTGGGAAAACATTACCAGCACATGGATTATATCTAGTAAATGTTGATTATGCATAATTTGTAACAAAACAAAGGAAATATTCATAATATATACTAGCAAAATAAGGAATAAAGGAGAGAATATTATGAATACTTTACTTATATTTTTTGCATTACCACTTGCTACTATTATTTTAGCAGTTGTTTTACAAAAATTAATAAAAAGTCCAATACTAGTTGCAGCAATTTTCTTTGCAATTTACTTAATTATAGCTTTTGCTATTTTTGATGCTATATTTTTAGTAGTAGCAATTGTATATACTTTTTTAGCGTATGTAACAGCAGCAATAGTAAAAATACTATGTTGCTTTTTAAAGAATTTTAATTGTAATTGTAACTGTAATAATAGAGAATCAAATTGTTCGTGTAGGAGAAATACTAATAATATATTAGCATTAAGTGATGGCGTAGAAATAATAAATAACACAAATGAAAATGTATGTAGATGTAGAGTAAATTGCAATAATAATATGGAATCATTTAATACAGGATACAATAGAGGATATAATAATGGGTATGATAATGCATATAATTTTATAAGCAATAATAATTTAGATGTTGCAAGTATAAATAATAATACAAATAATAATTGTTGTTGTAATCGTAGAAGATGTTGTAGATAATAAAAATAGATTAGTAAAGAGGATATCCTATTTTTAGGATATCCTCTTTTTTTGCATTATCTTATATTACAAACAAATATAATTTTAGACATAAACAATACAAAAACTATTTAAATAGGTGAACTATGGAACATCAAAAGCAGTAATCAATTATTTTATAGGAGGATTGTTTGAAAATTTTACTACCATAACTCCATTTATTACTTTGACTGAATTACGGTCTGGAAATGTTTTCATATCTTTAAATTCTTGTGTTAATATAATTTTTTTATATTCATCACTAGTACATAAATTTATTGACATACCTAAATAATTATTTAAAAAGTTTTTCCATGTTGAAGTAGAACCTAAATAAGTATTCCAAAAAGCAGGAAAATCTGAAACTCCACCATTTGCCATTATATATATTTTATAATCCATAGGATAATTCATTTTGTCAATAATACCTGCAAACATTATTGGCATACCTTTTTGATAATTTTCATTAGTTTCTATTCTATCCATTACTCTAATTACATAGGAATAAGCTTGATCATGTGTTCTTTTTATTGCCATATAAGTTGCATTATTAGATAACACATATGTAAAGTTAATAAGCATAGTTACTACACAAATAAGTACATTTAACATATTAATAAAATTTTCTTTAAGCCATGATTTATTATCAATATTGATTAAATCTATTAATGATATACTTAAAATAATAGGTAAAATATATTGCACTGAAGTTCTTATAATTATACTATTACTTGGAGCAATAATTGATATAGCTCCTAACCATATTGGAAGTCCTATAATAGCAAGAAGTAAAGTAATAAAATTAGTTTTTTTCTTATAAATTTTATTCTTAAAGATGATTGTTAAAATACTAATAACAGTTAATAATCCTAATACTAAATATAAATATTGCCTTTTCCATTTCAAATTATGAACAATATTATCTTTAAAATAATAATTAATAAAAGTTGTATAGGCATTTTGTATAGAAGACCATAAATTTTCAAATCCTATGGTATTAGACCATCCATAACTAGCCAAAGGTGTATTTAGAAATTTAAGCAATATTTGAGTTGCTATATAATATGTAGTAATTCCAATAATTCCCATCAATATACAATATACTAATTGTTTTATTATTTCCTTAGTAGTTTTATTATTTTCTAAAATTTCTATAATTATTCTAAATACACATAAAGTAATTGCTACTCCAATTTGTGCTTGATAAAGAGACATTGAAAAGCAAAGAAACATAGAAGCAAATAATATATTAATTTGTTTTCTTTTAAAAGGACCATCAAATGTTAAGTAAATTGCTAAAATTGATAATAGTATAGAAAGTGCATAAGAATCTGAACAATACCAATAAGTTAATAAATCTACAAGTGCTGGCATAGCAACAATTGATATAGAAGTTAGTATAATTGATAATTTGCTTTTTATTTTAAGTACTTTTACTAAAAAAATTGAAGCAAATGATATAATTAAAATACTTACAATTGTAGATACAATAGGTGATACAAGTCCTAATCTAATAGAATCGATAATTCTAATTCCCCATCTTCCTAATGTTGCTTCCCAAATTCCAGCTTTATAATAAACAGAGTTCCACAACCCATCTGGATTAGTTAGTTCTTGTGAATATAATTGAAAATGTATAATTAATCCAAAAATAAAAGTAGTCAAAAAAGCTAGTTTATTTTCAGTTTTACTAAAAAATGATATTATTTGATTTAAATATACTTCTGGAGATTTAATTGATATTTTTTCTTTTAAGTTGATATTTTTTGAATTTTTATTAATATTACTAGTATGTGTTTTGGTAAATAGACTATATTTTTGCATTTTTATTTTTCCTTTCTTTGTATAATTTGTACATGTTTGATTTTAACATTCTTTATGTACATATGCAATAAATAAAAATACATTTCTTTACTATTTATTGAAAATATGATATAAATAATAAAAAAGTATTTTTTATTATAGGAGAAAAATAGTGAGAATAGATAAATTTTTAAAAATTGCAAGAGTAATTAAAAGAAGAACAATTGCAAATGAGGCTGTAGACAGTAAAAGAGTAAGTGTTAATGGAAAAATAGTAAAATCAAGTTATGATGTAAAAATAGGAGATATTGTTGAAATTGCATTTGGAGATAGTATTTCAAAATTTGAGATTATATATATACCTACAGTTATAAAAAAGGACATGCCAGAGTTAATTAAAATATTATAAGAGGGTACACAAGAATGAAAAGATTTAAAGAAAAATTATTAGAAAATGATTTTGGAGCATATTTATATGATTTAAGATGCAAAAAACAATACACTATAGAAGAATTAGTGCAAAGACTTAATATAGAGAGTTTGCAAGCAAAAAATATCCGAAAATGGGAACACGATTTAGAGTTTCCAGATTTAAATCAAATGTATAAAATATCAGAAATATATCAAATACCAATTGAAGAATTAATGCAAGTAAAAACACAAACTTTACAAGAAGGAGTAAAAGGAATTCATAAAGAATTAATACGTATTATTGGATATTTATTAGGTTTTTCAATTTATGGAACTATTATTATTTCTTATATTATTATTTTTTTTGCATTAGTATGGGCATTTTGTTTTTTTATAACAGCATCAAATAGACCCATGTCAATGTTCTAAAATAAGAAAGAGGATGAAATATGTCAAAATTTATTCATTTACATGTGCATAGTGAATATAGTTTATTAGATGGAGCAAACAGAATTAAAGATCTACCAATTCGTGCAAAAGAAATGGGAATGGAAGCCATTGCTCTTACAGACCATGGAGTTATGTATGGAGTTATCGACTTTTATAAAGCATGTAAAAAAGAAGGAGTTAAGCCAATTATTGGTTGTGAAGTATATGTTGCAAATAGGGCAAGATTTGATAAAGAAGCAGGTTTAGACTTTAACAATCATCTTATTTTACTTGCTAAAAATAACATAGGATATCAAAACCTAACAAAGCTAGTATCAGCAGGATTTACAGAAGGGTTTTATTATAAGCCACGTATAGATAAAGAATTATTGCAAAACCATCATGAAGGACTTATTTGCCTTAGTGCTTGTCTTGCAGGAGAAGTAAACCAAGCCATTTTAAAAGATGATATAGAGCATGCAGAAGAAGTAGCTTTATGGTTTAAAAATTTATTTGGACAAGATTATTATTTAGAAGTGCAAAATAATGGAATTAAAGAACAAGTTCTTGCAAATCAAAAGCTAATACAAATATCGAAAAAATTAGATATTCCATTAGTTGCGACAAATGATGCTCATTATTCAAAAAAAGAAGATGCCTATAATCATGAGGTTTTATTATGCATACAAACAGGAAAGAAAATGAAAGATGAAGATCGTATGCGTTTTGATACAGAAGAGTTATATTTAAAAACTACAGAAGAAATGGAAGATTATTTTAGTAATATTCCAGAAGCTATTGAAAACACAGTAAAAATTGCAGACAAATGTAACGTTGAATTTGAATTTGGGCATACTATTTTACCAAACTATGATGTACCAAAAGAATTTAAAACACATTATGATTATTTAAAGAAATTATGTGATGATGGTATAAAAGAACGTTATGGAGAAAATCCATCAAAAGAAATTTTAGAAAGAGCAGATTATGAATTAAATGTTATAGACAAAATGGGATATATAGATTATTACTTAATTGTGTGGGATTATATTCATTATGCAAAATCTGTAGGTATTCCAGTAGGACCAGGGCGTGGTTCAGGGGCAGGCTCTATTTTAGCATATGCTATTGGAATTACAGACATTGATCCAATAAAATATAACTTGCTATTTGAACGTTTTTTAAATCCAGAAAGAATTAGTATGCCAGATTTTGACGTAGATTTTTGCTATGAAAGAAGAGATGAAGTTATTGACTATGTATGTAATAAATATGGTTATGACCATGTATCTCAAATTATTACTTTTGGGACTATGGCTGCAAGAATGGTTATTAGAGATGTTGGAAGAGTACTAGATATTCCATATCAAGAAGCAGACAAATTAGCTAAAATGATTCCAAATGAATTACATATTACTATTCCAAAAGCATTAGAACAAAATCATGAATTAAGACAATTATATGAAATAAGTGAAGAGACCAAACAAGTATTAGATATTGCTATGGCATTAGAAGGAATGCCAAGACAGGCATCAACCCATGCTTGTGGAGTAGTTATTACAAAAGAACCTGTTGTAAACTATGTACCACTATATGTTAACACCAAAGATGGTTCTATAACTACTCAGTTTATTATGACAACATTAGAAGAATTGGGATTACTAAAAATGGACTTTTTAGGATTAAGGACACTAACTGTAATTCAAGATGCAATAAATCTAGTAAAAAAGACAAGAGGAATAGATGTTAAATTTGATGAAAAAATGAATGACCCTAAAGTATATAAATTATGGGCAAATGGAGAATCAAGTGGAATCTTTCAATTTGAATCACAAGGTATGACAAACTTTATGAAGGAACTAAAGCCAGATAGCTTAGAAGATATTATTGCTGGTGTTTCGTTATATCGTCCAGGACCAATGGATCAAATCCCCAGATATATTAAAAATAAATTAGATCCAGAACATGCTGTATATACACACCCATCTTTAGAACCAATTTTAAATGTTACTTATGGTTGTATGGTATATCAAGAACAAGTTATGCAAATTGTAAGAGACCTAGCAGGTTATTCTTTGGGGCGTGCAGACCTTGTAAGACGTGCTATGGGAAAGAAAAAGCTAGATGTTATGGCAAAAGAACGAGAATATTTTATTAATGGAAAATTAGATGAAAAAGGAAATATTGAAATTCCAGGTTGTATTAGAAATGGAATTGATGAAGTGTCTGCAAATAAGATTTTTGATGAAATGGCAGAATTTGCAAAATATGCATTTAACAAATCACATGCAGCGGCATATGCAGTAGTATCTTATCAAACAGCATACCTAAAAGCATATTATAAAGAAGAGTTTATGGCAGCAACTTTAAATAGTTTTTTAGGAAATTTAGATAAAATTCCTAGTTATATAGAAGAATGTAAACGTTTAAATATAGAAATTTTAAAACCAGATATTAATAAAAGTTATACAAAATTTACAGTTGATAATGGTAAAATTCGCTTTGGCTTAGGAAGTATAAAAAATGTAGGAATTGTAGCAGTTGATAGTATTGTAAAAGAAAGAGAGGAAAAAGGAAATTTTAAAGATTTTACAGATTTTTGTGAAAGAATGCAAAATGATGCTATTAATAAAAAGTGTATTGAAAGTTTAATTAAAGCAGGAGCTTTTGATGAATTTAATCAAACTAGAAGTACTCTTATGGCTTCATTTGAAAATATTATTGATACAATTTCAGATTCTTCTAAAAAGATGTTAAAAGGACAAGTAACTATGTTCGATTTAGCACCAGAAGATGAACAAATGAATGATATTAAATATGTTTATAATACATTAAAAGAATGTTCAAAAAGAGAATTGCTTTCTATGGAAAAAGAAATGTTAGGACTTTACATATCAGGACACCCCTTAGATAATTTAAGAGAGCAAATTGAAAAACAAACCAATATTAATACTATGAAAATGCGACAATTGCAAGAAGATGAACAAAATATAGAATTGCAAACAGGAATGACAGAATTTAAAGATGGCGAATTTGTAAAACTTGTAGGAATTATCAGTAGTGTTAAAAAGAAATATACCAAAAACAATAAAATCATGGCATTTTTAACAGTAGAAGATTTGTATGGACAAGCAGAAATTATTCTATTTGAAAATTGTTACCAAACTTGTTCTGATATTTTACTAAATGATAAAATCATTGTAATAGAAGGAAGACTAAGTATAAGAGAAGATGATGATATAAAAATTGTAGCAAATAGAATTACAGAATTTGGAGAAAAAAAAGATAAAAGATTTGTAATTGATATTACAGATTTAAAAGAAGACAAAAAAGAAAAATTAAGAGGAGCAATAAAGTTTTTCTCAGGCGACAAAAATAACATTGCCATTTTTGTAAAAGAAAAAGAAGAAGAAAAAGCGTGTCGGAGGTATTTATTTAACAGATGAAATAAAGACGCAATTTGAAGAAATTGTAGGAGACAATAGAGTTAGTATAGTATAGAAAAATAAAAAATCATTATATAATAACAGGTAATGGAGGGGAAAAAACAAATTACATAATCTTTTTATACAAGTTTTTCACAAACTAGACACAAACTATAGTTATAATGTATAATAATTCTAGAAAACATAGGAGTTGAAAAAGTATGAATAATGTAACAGTACTTGTTGTAGATGATGAATCAAGAATGAGGAAATTAATTAAAGATTTTTTAGTTAAAAAAGAGTTTAGTGTATTAGAAGCAGAAGATGGAGAAAAAGCATTAGAAGTATACCATGAATATAAAAAGAAAATAGGACTTATTTTATTAGATGTTATGATGCCAAAATTAGATGGATGGTCTGTATTAAGACAAATTCGACAAGAATCAAAAGTTCCAATAGTAATGTTAACAGCAAGAGGAGAAGAACAAGATGAATTATTTGGATTTGAACTTGGAGTTGATGAGTATATTTCAAAACCATTTAGTCCTAAAATTTTAGTAGCAAGAGTAGAAGCAATTTTAAATAGAACAAAAGCAAATGAAAATGAAGTAAAAGATTATGGTGGAATTGTAATTGATTCAGATGGAAGAACAGTAAAAATAGAAGGAAAAGAAATTGAGATGAGTCTTCGTGAATATGAACTTTTAAAATACTTAGTAGATAACGAAGGAATTGCACTATCTAGGGATAAAATATTAAATAATGTATGGAACTATGACTATTATGGAGATTCTAGGACTATAGATAGTCACATAAAAAAAATAAGACATAAACTAGGAAAAAAGGGAAAATACATAGAAACAATGCGAGGAGTAGGTTATAAATTTGAGGTGAAAAGGTAGGATATGGAAAATATAAAAAACAAATTTAAATCTATACGAATAAAATTATTTCTAACTCTTTGTATTGTTGTAGTAATTATTATTGCATTTTTAATTATAACAAATAATTTTGTATTAGAATCCTTTTATTTATATAGTAAGACAAAAAATTTAAATTCTATTTATGAAAGAATAAATAATTATTATATACAAAATCAAACTGATAGTACACAAATAAGACTAGAACTTGAAAAAGCGGCAATTAATAATAACTTTGATATATTAATTCAAGGTGAAAATGATATTAGTATTTTTTCTACAAATAGAGATTTCATATCAAGTATAGAAGACTTAAATTCTATTAATAATATAATATTAAAAAATAAGCAAAAAAACATAGTGTATAAAAATGATAAAGTTTTAATTAGAAAATTTGAAGATAAAAATAATGGTATTACTTTTATGATGTTTTGTGCCAAATTAGATAATGGATATAATTTATATATTAGAATGCCATTTGCATCAATAAGAGAAAGTGTAAATATTTCCAATAATTTTCTATATTTAATAGGAGGTTTTACTATTTTAATAGGAGGTATAGTAGTTTCTTTTATTTCAAGGAGATTTACTAGTCCTATTTTAGAATTAAATGCTATTGCAAATAAGATGTCAAAATTAGATTTTAGTCATAAATATAGAGTTACTGATATAGATGATGAAATTAATAATTTAGGAAAAAGTATTAATACAATGTCAGACAAACTAGAAAGAACAATTAAAAGACTAAGAGAAACTAATATTGAATTAGAAAAAGATATTGAAGAAAAATCAAAAATTGATGAAATGAGAAAACAATTTATTTCAGATGTGTCACATGAATTAAAGACTCCAATTGCTTTAATCCAAGGATATTCAGAAGGTTTAATTGAGAATGTAAATACAGATGAAGAAAATAGAAAATTTTATGCAGAGGTAATTTTAGATGAAGCAAATAAAATGGATAAATTGGTAAAACAATTATTAGAACTTATGAAATTAGAATACGGAAAAAGAGAATTTAACAATAAAAAATTTGATATTTGTGAACTAATTAATGAAGTAATTAGAAAATCTAAAGTTATGATAGAAGAAAAAAATATTTTAGTTAAATTTAATAATCAAAAAAATATTTTTGTATACGCAGATGACTTTTATATAGAGCAAGTTATAACAAATTATTTTACAAATGCATTAAAACATGTGCAAGAAAGAGACAAAGAAAAAATAATACAGATAGATATATTTCCAAATATAGAGAAAAATACAGTAAGAATTAGTATTTTTAATACAGGTAATCAAATACCAGAAGAAAATTTAGTAAGAATTTGGAATAGATTTTATAAAATAGATGAATCAAGAACAAGACAAGATGGAGGAACAGGTATAGGACTATCTTTAGTAAAAGCTATTATGAATAATTACAAAAAAGAATATGGAGTTATAAACAAAGAAAATGGTGTTGAATTTTACTTCGATTTAGAACTAGTAGTGTAAAATTTGTATAAACAAGAAAAATATGGAAAAACTATTGCTATAGAAGGTGATAATATGGCAGTAGTTTTTTTGTTTGGAATATTAATTATATTATTGTTCATAGTAATTATTCTTAGTAGTATATATTTTAGAATTGATGAAATAAAATTTTTAAATAAACCAAAAAGATATTTAGACTATAAAGCATATATTGAATTAAGATTTTTAGGAAAGATAAAGATATTTAGTATTATGCTTGTACCTAAAAAAGTAAAGCAAATAGTGGATATAATAAAGATAAGACAAAAGATAGAACAAATAAATTGGAATCAATTTAAAAAAGAATTACCAAGTAAAGAAAAAATAAAAGAAATTATAAAAAAGTTAAATATAAAATTACAGAAATTTCATCTAGAATTAGAAATTGGAACACAAGATATATTAATTACCTCTTTTTTAGTAGCAGGATTTGCAAGTATATTAGGAATTATTTTACCTAAAATTATATCAAAATATGATAAGGAAAAATATTTTTATAAAATTTTACCAAATTATTATAAGAAAAATATGGTAAAATTATCCCTAAATTGTATAATTCAGGTAAAAATGGTACATATTATCAGTATCATACCAATTTTATTAAAAGGAAAGGAGAAAAAGAAAAATGAGCGAACATCCAATAGAAGGGCTTATGACTACGGCTATGAACAGTATTAAAGATATGATAGATGTTAATACAATTATAGGTGAGCCGATTGAAACTTCTAATAATGTTGTTATTATACCAATTTCAAAAGTATGTTTTGGATTTGCAGCAGGAGGAAGTGAATTTAAAGGAGAAACAATTGACGAATACACAAAACGTGAAAAAGAAGAAGAAATACAATATCGTCTTCCATTTGGAGGAGGTTCTGGAGCAGGAGTAAATATTAATCCAATAGCGTTTTTAGTAATACAACCTAATGGAGTTAAATTATTACCAATTAATCATTCTTCATCTATTGATAGATTATTAGATTATATGCCAGACTTAGTAGAAAAAGCAAATCATTTAATGAATAGAGCAATGCAAGAGAAAAAAGAAGAAAAGAATAAAATAAGACAAGAAGAAATACGACAAAAAAAAGAAGAGGAAAAAAGAAGAGAAGAACAAAGACAAGAGAAAATGGCACAAAAAGCAAAACCTAAGAAAAATCCTGAATCTCATGGTATTGTATATGAATATGCATATGAAGAACCAAGAAATGAAGGACAACCATTAAAAATTGAATATGAAGAATATGATAAATATGATGATGAATAAAAAACGAAGGAATTTGTATAATTATAAAATAAAATAGGTTAAAATTATTAAAAAAAGAAAAAGACTTGTTTCTAATGTATAAAATAAATATGAATTTGCAAAAGATAACATAAAATGGTATAATGTAGTTAGTGGTAAAACAAAGAAACATAAAGAGTCCCAATACGATAGTAGTATAAAATCAAAATTGGGCAGAAAAGGAGAGAACATTATGACAGTAGAGCAACATTTATTAAAAATTCAAGAAGAGTATGACAAATTAAGCCAAGCAGCAAAAGAGAGGTCAATAGAAGTGGGGGGGGAGTATATGTCTTTACGAGAATTGCTTGATGAAATCAGCCAAGCTTTTTCAAGACTGAATGAGAGGCAGAAAGCTAATCTTCATATAGATGAAGATGGCTTTGTAGTAGGCACAGGGAATATGGAAAAGACATTGTTTGAATTGGCAGCAGGGAAATTTATCTGAATGTATACTGCCAGCACAGGCATATAAATAAGCAACAGAAATAATTAATGTTCTTTTAAGAAAGCTTCTATATAGGAGCTTTCTTTTCATTTAGATAATAATTTATATAGATGTAATAAATAATTGATATTGTGTATATATTCTTATATGGAAATAATATAAGAGATTAATGTAACAAATCACAATTTTATTAAAAATGGGTTGTATCAAAAAAATAATAGTAGTATAATAAAGCAAAAATAAAAATATTGGGAGAATAAAAAGATGGAATTAACATGTAATGAAGGAAAAAGTATTAGGATTAATATAGATAATAAACAATATGATCGTTATGCTATAAGAACTCACTATGTACAAAAAGATGAAAATTATATAGATATTATAAAACAATATGTAAAAGATATATATACAAAAGATGATATTATTTCAATTAGTGAAAAAATAATATCGCTTTGTCAAGGAAGAGTTATTTATAAAAAAGATATTAAATTAAGTTGGACAGCAAAATTTTTATCTAAATTTGTTGCAGTTACTCCAGCAGGAGAAGCAGTTGGAAATCCATATAAAATGCAAATTGCAATTAAGTTATGTGGTAAAATAAAAGTTATATATGCAGCGATATTAGCAGGAATTGGAAAACTATTTCATAAAAAAGGAATTTTTTATGAAATAGTAGGACAACAGGTTGCAGGAATTGATGGATTTTGTAATGATGCATATGAAGAATATTTAGATATGGGAATATTAAATCCAGATAATCCTACAAAAGTGTGTAATGAAATTTATGAAGCTTTAGGAATTAAAGCAATGGTAGTAGATGCAAATGATATTAATGTAGAAATATTAGGAAAAGCAGATGTAATAGAACAAACAGAAGAAGAACTAAAAGCACTAATTAAAGATAATCCAGCAGGTCAGGCAAATCAACAAACTCCTATTATTTTAATTAGACAAGTAGAACAAAAAATAGAAGAAAATATATAAAAAGTGAAAAGAAATCTAGAACAAATAGATTTCTTTTAGTTCTTTTCCTTTAAAGAACGAGCAATACTTAATTTTGCTTCTTTTTTAGCTAGTTCTTGACGTTTATCGTATAATTTTTTACCTTTACCAATGCCTAATTCTACTTTTACAAATTTACCTTTAAAATATATGCTCATAGGAATAAGTGCATAACCTTTTTGCTTAGTTAAACCTATTAAACGATTAATTTCATGTTTTGTTAATAAAAGTTTTCTACTTCTTAATGGATCTTTATTAAAAATATTACCATATTCATAAGGACTAATATGCATACCTAAAATGTAAATTTCTCCATTTTTTAAAATAGCATAACTATCTTTTAAATTTACTTTACCTATACGAATAGATTTAATCTCTGTACCAGTTAGTACAATTCCTGCTTCTTTAGTATCTTCAATAATATAATTGTGTCTAGCAGTAGGATTTTTTGCAATTAGTGACATATTTAATAATTCACCCTTTCAATTTTTTAATATGCATTATATTATATCATTAAAATAAATAAAAGAATAGATGTAATAAAATTATTATAAAAAATTAAAAAAAGACGAGCAAAGCTCATCTTTTTTAGTGATTATGATGTTTACCATAATCTGTTTTGTTTTGCATTGCATAATACCAAACAAGACCTACAATAGCAAGGGCAGCAATTGCTAAAACAAACCAAGTCCAAGTGTTTGCGCTCATACCTAAAATAGTAGAATTTTCAGCATTTGTTCTTGTAGCAGTATATCCATTTTGTGTATCTGTTCTAGTCATAGAATCTGATATGTGAGAAGTAGTATTTCTTGCTGAATTTCCAATATTTTGTATACCAGTACCAATTGCAGAAGTAGTATCTTTTACAACATTTTCAGTACCATTTAATACATTTTGCACACTAGTTTTTGTTTTATCCATTGAGTCTTTTAATTCATTTGTTGCAAAAACAAAAGATGTAGCCAAAATTATAGTAAATCCAAGTATAAAAGCAAAGATTTTTTTTGACATAATTCAATACCTCCTAAAAAAATTAAGTTTTTTAAACTATTAATAGTATTGTCAAATTTAATCGAATTATCCATCAAAAATATAGTATTAAATAAAATAAAAACGGAAAAATGCACAAAAAATGGATAAATATGAAATATTTATCCATTTATATGTATAAAATTAATGTTTTAATCGAATGATAATAGCAATACCAAGTAATACTAATAATATGCCAATAACAATTAATATAATGTTTAAAACATTTCCTAAATCAAGACCAGAATCATAAGAAGTATTTAATGAACTAAGTGTAGTACTAGGATTTGAATAATCACCTTGTGAAGTTAAATTTTCAGAAGTAGATTGAGTATTAGTATTTATTGAACTATCCACAGAAGTATTTGATATAGAATTATTACCATTTGGTGATGTTAAATTCATATTAACACTTGTTGCTTCTACAAAATGTGGTATTAAAAGCATAAATACAATACATAAAATAGCTAATATACTTAAAGATTTTGACATTTTTCTTCCCTCCATAAATATAAATTATTTATGTTATCATCATACACAAAAATATAATAAAAGTCTATACTATTTTTAAAAAAAGAAAAATTTTATCATTACTCTAAAAATTATAATTAAAATAATATTATATTATTATTATATATGTAAAAATTATTCTATATTTTGTATAAAAAATAATATATTACATAAAAATAATAAAGAAAAATCTATTATAAAATTATATAATAAATTAATTTAAAAGTTCTTGACCAATAATATACATTATGTTATTATATATTATATAATTTTTAATAAAAAAGTTAAAGGAGAAACATATGAAAAAGATAGTAAAAATAAGTTTAGTTTTATTAGTAGTAATAGGAATTGTAACAAATGTATATGCATCTAGTTGTAATGTAAGTTTGCAACCTTCTAAAAGTGAGGTTAAGCAAAATGAAGAATTTGTAGTTGATGTTGTGTTATCAAATATTCAAGATGATAAAGGAATGATTACATTAACTGCAACATTAGATTATGATAGAAATAATCTAACATTCGTAAAGATAGATGGACAAAATAGTTGGAAACCTTCTTATAATGAAGAAAATGGAAAAATAGCAGCAGAAAGAAATGAGTATACTAAAAATAATGAAACGATATTTAAAATTACTTTTAAAGTAAAAGAAAAATCTCAACAAAGTGTAGGAATTACATTAAAAGATATTATATTTTCAAATGGAGATCAAGATATTGATGTAACAAATGCTACTACTACACTTTTATTAGCAAATAATGAAGAACCTACAAAACCAGATAATAATCAAAACACAAATACTATTATTGATACACCAACAAATAACAATAGTACAACAAATAAAATTGATGATACTACTGTAAAAAAGGAAAAATTGCCTCAAACTGGTGATATGGATATTGTATTATTTGCATTAGGAGGAATAGCAGTCTTAACAACAATATTTTTTATTAAAGTAAAAATAATAGATAAAAATATAAAACAATAAAATTATAATGTGTTTATACAGGGTATGTATTTTACCTTGTATTTTTTATATAAAAATGCTAGAATAGGGATGTTAGAAAAAATACATTTAGTTTAAAAATATAAAAATTTGTGACCGAATTTGTGTAAAATTCGTATAAGTGAAAAATAGTTAAAGTTAGAAATTTTGAATTTGCCAGATGTTTGGCAAATTTATTAGAGAACATAGGAAAAAGTACAAAAATATGATAAAATAAATTAAAATTAGGAGGTGCTAATGTGGAAAATGGAATAATCGATAATGAAAACAATATAATTTTTTATACTGATGAAGATAATAACGTGAAAATCGAAGTAATATTAGAAAATGAAAATGTTTGGTTGCCCCAGAATTCATTAGCAAAACTATTTGATACAACAAGAAATAATATAACAATGCATATAAAAAATATATTTACTGATGAAGAATTAGAAATAGAATCAGTTAGTAAGGAAAACTTACTAACTGCAAATGATGGTAAAAAATATAAAACAAAACTGTATAACTTAGATATGATAATTTCTCTTGGATTTAGAGTAAATTCTAAAAAGGCCATTAAATTTAGAACATGGGCTAATAAAATAATAAAAGAATATATGATTAAAGGATTTGCATTAGATGACGACAGATTTTTAAAAGGTGGAAAAGTTAATCAAAAGTATTTTGACGAATTATTAGAAAGAATAAAAGTAATTCGTACAAGTGAAAGAATGGCATATCAAAAAATAACAGATATATTTATGACTACTTCAATAGATTATGATAAAAATTCCGAAGAAGCATATACCTTTTTTAAAATAGTACAAAACAAACTTCACTACTCAATAACAGGTCATACAGCAGCAGAATTAATTTACGAAAGAGTAGATAGTGAAAAAATAAATATGGGACTTACAACATGGAAAGAAGCACCTGATGGAATGATATATAAATATGATATTAGTGTAGCTAAAAATTATTTGAATGAAAGCGAATTAAAGAAATTAAATAATTTAACTACTTTGTTCTTAGACTATGCAGAAACAATGGCAGAAGAAGAACAAATAATGACAATGAAGGATTGGATAAATGAAACAGATAATCTTTTAAAATTTAGAAAAAAAGAGATATTAAAAGATTCTGGAAGAGTATCACACAAACAAGCAATTGAAAAAGCAAATAATGAATATGAGAAATACAGAATTAAACAAGATGAGCAATATATTTCTAGTATGGATGAAATGTATAAAAAGTATTTAGAAGAAAATAAATAGGAGGCACAATAATTAAATGAATTTAGAAGAAAAATTTGAAAAACTAATAGAATATGTAGAAAATATAACTGATAATGAACTGAGAGAATTAGTAAAGAAATTATTAATTGATAAAAAACAGGATTTAATGAATAGAGCAGGCTCACCAGATAGAATAGAAAATGGAATATATTATAAAGGAAATCATCATTTCTTTAAAGGTGGACTATTATGCCATTTATTAGAAACTACTGAATATGCTGTTAATATTGCTAAAACAAGTAATAAAGAAACGAATATGGATGTGTTGATTTGTGGAGCATGTCTACATGATATTGGGAAAATTATAACTTATCAAGAATGGAATGATGAAAATCAAGTAAAAAATCCTGCTACTATTTATGCAAGTAAAGTACAACATTCTTACTTAGGAATGAAAATTGTTTCAGAGTATTTAAATAAAAAGGTAAAAGAAGAAATTGAACTTGAAATTCTACATATAATAGCAAGTCATATGTCAAGAAATGATATCACTACTTGTGGAGCTTTAGTTACTCCAGTTACTATTGAAGCAAAAATAGTCAGTGAGGCAGATAATATTGATTGTTTATTATGTAATTATGATAAAAAGTATATTATGAGATAAATAGATGAATAAGATTTTTAAAATATAAAGTTTGTGACCGAATTCGTGTAATTGCTATTTATGTTTACAAAAAAACGAAAAAAGGCGAACAAATTACACGAATTTGTTCGGTATATTATACGAAATTTTAGGTTGATAATAGTCATAATAAAAATATAACGGAGGCAAAAAATGTTTAAATTAGTATCAGATTATAAGCCAACAGGTGACCAACCAAAAGCAATAGAATATTTAAGTAAAGGAATAATGGAGGGTAAGAAATTCCAGACTCTTCTAGGGGTTACAGGTTCAGGAAAAACTTTTACAATGGCAAATATAATAGAAAAAGTGCAAAAACCAACACTCGTTTTAGCCCATAATAAAACACTAGCAGGACAATTATATTCAGAGTTCAAAGAGTTCTTTCCAGAGAATAACGTTGAATACTTCGTTTCTTATTACGATTATTATCAACCAGAAGCTTATATTGCATCATCTGATACTTATATTGAAAAAGACTCTTCAATAAATGATGAAATTGACAAACTTCGACATTCAGCAACAGCATCATTGTTTGAAACAAAAGATGTTATAATTGTATCTTCTGTTTCTTGCATTTATGGATTAGGAGATCCTATTGACTATGAAAATATGATTATATCACTTCGTCCTGGTATGAAAAAAACAAGAGACGAAATTTTAAGAAAATTAGTTAATATGCAATATACAAGAAGTGAGTTAGATTTTAAAAGAGGAACATTTCGAGCAAAAGGAGATATTATTGAAATTTATCCATCTGATGAAAATGAAAAAGCAATACGAGTAGAATTATGGGGAGATGAGATAGAAAAAATATCTGAAATTAATCCATTGACTGGTAAAACAATTAGTATTCGTAATCATATTATGGTTTTTCCAAATTCACATTATGTAACATCAAAAGAAAAAATGGAAAAAGCAATTTGTACAATTGAACAAGAATTAGAAGAAAGAATAAAATACTTTAAAAATAATAATAAACTAATAGAAGCACAAAGAATTGAGGAACGAACAAATTTTGATATTGAAATGATGAAAGAGACAGGATTTTGCCAAGGAATTGAAAACTATTCAAGGCATATTAGTGGAAGAGAGTCAGGTAGTGCACCATTTACTTTATTAGATTATCTACCAAATGACTTTTTATTATTAATAGATGAGTCACATGCAACAATTCCCCAAGTAAGAGGAATGTATAATGGAGATAGAGCAAGAAAAGAATCTTTAGTACAATATGGTTTTAGACTTCCATCAGCACTAGACAATAGACCATTGCAATTTGATGAATTTGAAGATAAAATTAATCAAGTAATTTTTGTTAGTGCAACACCTGCTGACTATGAAAAAGAACATTCTAAGGAAAATGTAGTAGAACAAATTATACGTCCAACAGGGTTGCTTGATCCAGAAATTGAAGTACGACCAGTTGAAAATCAAGTAGATGATTTAATAGAACAAATACATAAAAGAGTTTTAAAAAAAGAAAGAGTATTAGTTACAACATTAACAAAAAAAATGGCAGAAGATTTAACAAGTTATTTAGCAAGCTTAGATATTAAAGTAAGATATATGCATTCTGAAATTAAGGCATTAGAGAGAATGGAAATTATACGAGATTTACGTATTGGAGAATTTGATGTGTTAGTTGGAATTAACTTGCTAAGAGAAGGTCTAGATATACCAGAGGTATCATTAGTAGCAATTTTAGATGCTGATAAAGAAGGATTCTTACGTTCAGAACGTTCACTTATTCAAACGATTGGACGTGCAGCAAGAAATACAGATGGTAAGGTTATTATGTATGCAGATGAATTAACAGAATCAATGGAAAAGGCTATTACAGAAACAAATCGTAGGAGAAAAATTCAAAGTGAATATAATAAAGAGCATAATATTACACCAATGACTATTAAAAAATCAGTAAGAGACACTATTAAGGCAACAATTGTAGAAGATATTAGTTCAGAATACGAAATTAAGAAAGATGAAGATATAAAAGATATTATAGAAAAATTAACAGATGAGATGCTAAAACATGCAACTAATATGGAATTTGAAAAAGCAGCAGAAATTCGTGATAAGATAAAGGAATTAGAAAAGTTACTATAAATTAGAAAAGGAGCGTATATCACGCTCTCTTTTTTTTGCTTTCATCATCCACCAAAGAATAAGTTGCAGAATATAAATTGGAACTTTGTTTTGTAATTGAAATTTTCCTTAATGATTTATTTCTAGGAAGATAAACATCACAATTAAAATTTAAACTTTCTGCTAATTGTTTGGACAAATTGGAAATTGTAAAAGTATGTGATGTTGTAAGATTTTCCAATACCTCATTTATGGCTTCTGTCAATGTTTTAGATGTGCTTTCCATATCTTGCTACTCCTTTTTACAATAATTTAAAAAACAAAAACAATAAACTTCTTAATATTAATATTAGCATATTATGTAGAATAATGCAAGATATTTGAAATTTTTAATACAATTATCAAGTAAAATCTGTTCTAAAAAGCATATTGTACTTTTTAAAATCTTATGATAAAATACATGAACTAGAAGTGAAAGGAAAAATAAATATATGGATAGTAATAGACAAAAGTATATTAGAAATTTTAGTATTATTGCACATATTGATCATGGAAAATCAACACTTGCAGATAGATTAATCGAAATGACAGGAGTGCTTTCTAAACGTGAAATGGAAAGTCAAGTATTAGATAATATGGAATTAGAAAAAGAAAGAGGTATTACTATTAAATCACAAGCAGTTAGAATGATGTATAATGCAAAAAATGGAAATAAATATACCTTTAATTTAATTGATACACCAGGACATGTAGACTTTAACTATGAAGTATCAAGAAGTCTTGCAGCATGTGATGGAGCAATATTAGTGGTTGATTCTAGCCAAGGGGTAGAGGCACAAACTCTTGCTAATGTTTATCTTGCTTTAGATAATAATTTGGAAATTTTACCAGTTATAAATAAAATTGATTTACCAAATGCAAGACCAAATGAAATAAAACAAGAAATTGAAGATATTATAGGAATTCCTGCAATGGAGGCACCTTGTATTTCTGCAAAATCAGGATTAAATGTAGAAGAAGTGCTAGAAAGAATTGTAAGTGATATACCATCACCTAGACGGAGATGAAAATTTAGAACTAAAATGTTTAATTTTTGATTCTTTTTATGACAATTATAAAGGAGCTATTGCTTATGTTAGAGTAGTAGATGGCAAAGTAAAAGTAGGAGACGAAATAAAGTTAATGGCTACTGGTAAAGTATTTAATGTAACAGAAGTAGGCTATTTTGAACCAGGAAGTTATGTGCAAGCAAATGAATTATTATCAGGAGAAGTTCGGATATATTGCTGCAAGTATTAAAAATTTATCAGATATTCATGTAGGAGATACAATTACTCTAAATAATAAACCAGCAAATGAGCCACTAAAAGGATATAAAAAAGTAAATCCTATGGTATATTGTGGGCTATATCCAGTAGATGGAAGTGATTACGAAAATTTAAAAGTAGCATTAGAAAAATTAAAATTAAATGATGCAGCACTTCAATATGAACCAGAAACTTCTACTGCTTTAGGATTTGGATTTCGATGTGGATTTTTAGGATTATTACATTTAGAAATTATTGAAGAAAGGTTAGATAGAGAATTTGATTTAAGTCTTATTACAACATCACCATCAGTTATTTATAAAGTATATAAAACAGATGGCACTGTAGAAGAATTATATAATCCAGCAGATTTACCAGTACCACAAGAAATTTCTTATATGGAAGAACCAATTGTAAAAGCAGAAATTTTAACTCCAAAAGATTATGTTGGAAACATTATGGAAATATGTCAAAATAGACGTGGTATCTATATTGACATGAAATATTTAGATACATCTCGAGTAACTCTTATTTATGAATTACCATTAAATGAAATTATTTATGACTTTTTTGACCAATTAAAATCAAAAACAAAAGGATATGCTTCATTTGATTATGAATTTAAAGAATATAAAAGAGCAGAACTAGTAAAATTAGATATTAGAGTTAATGGAGAGGGAGTAGATGCATTAAGTTTTATTGTACATAAAGATTCTAGCTATATAAGAGGAAAGAAGATGGTAGAAAAATTAAAAACAGTTATACCAAGACAATTATTTGCAATCCCAATTCAAGCAGTAATTGGAGGACAAATTATAGCAAGAGAAACAATTTCTGCAATGAGAAAAGATGTACTTGCTAAATGCTATGGAGGAGATATTACAAGAAAGAAAAAATTATTAGAAAAACAAAAAAAGGGAAAAAAGAAAATGAGACAAATTGGAAATGTAGACATTCCACAAGAGGCATTTTTAAGTGTATTGAAATTAGACGAGGAATAGGGGGAAATTATGTATAAAATTGTTATGGGAAATGCTAATGAATATGTAAAATCAAAAGCAGACTATATAACAGACACAAACAATAATGATGGAGTAGCAAAGGCGTTAGAGTATGTATTCTATAAAGGAGAATAAAGATGGAAAATAAAAGAGTTGAAAAAGAACAATATAATGACCAAGTCGAAGGAAGAAATGCTGTATTAGAATTATTAGAAGCTGGAAAAGATATTAACAAAATCTATATTGAAAAAGGAGAAAAACAAGGTTCAATTAACAAAATTATAGAAAAGGCAAATAAAAGAAAAATTTTAGTTACAGAGATTGATAAGCAAAAATTTAGAGGGATGAGCCAAACACCCAATCCACAAGGAATTATTGCAATTATTCCACCATTTGACTATTGCGAAGTTTATGATATAATAGCAGTATCAAAAGAAAAAAAAGAAGACCCATTTATTGTTTTGTTAGATGGAATACAAGATCCTCATAACTTGGGTTCTATTATAAGAACAGCAGAAACAGCAGGTGTACATGGAATTATTATTCCTAAAAGAAGAGCAGCTTCTGTTAATAGTACAGTAGCAAAAGTATCAGCAGGAGCAGTAGAACATGTAAAAATTGCAAGAGTAAATAATATTGTAGAAACTATGCATATTTTAAAAAAAGAAGGCATATGGATTTGTGGGACAGACATGCAGGCACAAGAATATTATTATCATCAAGACTTAACAGGTCCACTTGCTATTGTAATAGGAAGTGAAGGCAATGGAATGAGTAGACTAACAAAAGAAAATTGCGATTTCTTAACCAAAATTCCGATGCAAGGAAAAATAACATCATTAAATGCATCTGTTTCAGCAGGAATTGTTATTTATGAATCAACAAAACAAAGAATGGAAAAGTAAAGGAGAAAAATTATGAAAAAAGACAGAAAAGGTTTAATTATTACATTAAGTATAATTGCAGCTATTGTTGCCATTTTAGTAATTATTGCAATTCTATTTTTTACTACTGATTTATTAAAAAGTGATCAAGACAGATTTTTTAAGTATTTAGGAAAAAATGTAGAAATATTAAATGAATATTTAAAAAATCCAAATTCAGCAATTGAAGATACAATTAAGCAAAATAAGTATATCACTAAATCAGACATTAATTTTGATTTAGTATCAAGTGATACTGAAATTGCAAACCAAACAGTACCACCAAGAAATTTTACTATTCAATATGTAGCTCAATCAGATCCACAAAATAATATGGATTCAAGCCAAGCAACAATTAAATTTTTAACAAAAGATTTATTTACTATAAAATATGCACATAATCAAAATTTATATGCTCTTACTTCAGATGAAGTATTTCGTGGCGGTACTTATTTAGCAGTAGACAATAATAATTTAAAAGAATTAGCCCAAAAATTTGGTCAATTAGATATAAATAATATTCCAAATACTATAAATCCATTTAAATTGACAGACTTATTAAATTTAAGTCAAGAAGATATAAAATATTTACAAGAAACATACTTAGAAGTTATAAATAGAGAAATTTCAAAAGAACATTATTTCCAAAGAAAAAATGAGACTATTCAAATAGATAATAATCAAATTATTGCAAATGGTTATGGAATTAGTTTAAATGGAGAAGAATATAAGAACTTTAAAATTTCATTTTTAAATACAGTAAAACAAGATGAAAAATCTTTAAATTTATTATTAGAAAAAATAAAATTATTAAATCCACAATCAAATTTAACAATAGATACATTAAAAACAAATATAGAAAATCAAATTACACAAATATCTAATCAAATATCAATTTCTGGAATAAATGGAATTACAATTTGTGTTTACGAAAAAAATGGTGAATTAGTTAGAACAGAAATTGAATATGAAGATAATAAATATATTATAAATTATGAAAAAACAGGTAATTCTATACGTGCAATTATATCATATGAATTTAATAATTTAACTCAAAACGATAACAACAATAATACAGATATACAAAACACCTTAACAAATCAAATAGATGATGAATATATACAAATTGAAGGAACACAAAATAATAATACTATTGTAAATGATGAACAAACAAATAAACAAACAAATAATGCATTTGCGATAAAACAAATTGAAATAGCAAAAGAAATAAAAGATACAACAGTAAAATCTATTATAATTGTAACTTTAGAAATGGGAGATAATAAAACTATAAAACTATTACTTCAAAATAACGCAAATCAAGATGAAGAAGGAATGAATTATAATACAGTAGTAAATATAAATGATTCAGGTATTACATATTTTACAATAAAATTAAATACAAGTATGAAACCATCAAATGATGTTGTAGTAGAACAGTTAACAAATGAAAATTCTGCAACAATTAATAATTTCACCCCAGAATATATGGCAAATATTATTAATAGTGTAAAGATTAGATTAAGACAATTATATGAAGAAAAAATGCAAATTGCAAAAACTGTACAACAAGAAGAAAATACTTCACAAGGATTAACTCAAGTAGATCAAAATGCACCAGAAGCAAATACAATTATGCAAGATACAAATACAATCTAAAAAGTAATTATAATAGAATAGTAAATAAGAAATTATTTTTTAAAATGAACTCAAATTATTAACAAAATCTTAATAGTTTGGGTTCTTTTATATAAAAGTACAACAAAAATTATTATAAACAATAGTGTATAGTTATTATTTATTTTTGTTATAATATAAAAGTATAACAAAAATGAAAAAAATTACCAGTAAAAAAGTATTGACACATAACAATAAAAATGATAAGATTAATATTACGAAGTGTGACTAATGAAGATATATTTTAAAAAGAATTAGTAGAAGTAAAGACTATAAATAAAAACATTAAATTACTAATTTTTTATTTACTCTAAAAAAATAAAAATATTTTAAAAAATATGTTGACAAAGAAAACACCTCGTAGTATAATTTAAAAGTTCCAACAAATAAAGGAACAAAAGCACATTGAAAAATAAACAATAAATCCTTTGAAAGACCAAAAGCGGTAGTT